>DASYJZ010000259.1:0-3806 GCA_035995965.1 Longimicrobium sp.
CGCGGAGCCGCAGAGATGTGAGCAAGCATCTCCGCGGCTCCGCGGCTCTGCGTGAGACCTGCTGTTGGCGGGGCCTCAGGCGCGCGGCAGCGGCTCGCCCTCCAGCCGGATCACCACGGCCTCGTCGCCCGCCAGCTTTACCTCGATCTCGATCCGCGTTCCCTCGCGTGCGATGTCCGTCCCCAGCACCACCATGCCGCCGGGGTCGCCGTCGCGGCGGGAGAGGATGGCGGGGGCCGGGCCGAGGTTCAGCGCGACCAGGAAGTGGCTGTCCCCATCGCTGCGGACGTACGCGAGCACGTCGCCGAGGGCGCGCACGGAGCCGAAGGCGCCCACCGCCAGCGCAGGCTCCGCCCTGCGCAGCGCGATCAGCCGCCGGTAGAGCGAGAGCATGGAGGCGGGCTCGTCGCGCTCCGCCTCCACGTTGATGGCGGCGAAGTCGTCCGCGACGGGGAGCCAGGGGGTGCCGGTGGTGAACCCCGCGCCCGGGGCCGCACTCCACTGCATCGGCGTGCGCTCGGGGTCGCGGCCCAGCCCCTTGCCGGGGACGTTCTTCTCGAACGGGTCCTGCACGAGCTCGGGCGGGATCGGCACGTCGTGCATCCCGATCTCGTCGCCGTAGTAGACGGTGGGCGTACCGCGCAGGGTGAGCAGGAGCACGGCCGCCACCCGCGCCTGCGCCGCGCCCACGCGCGTGGTGATGCGGTGCTGGTCATGGTTCCCCAGCACCCAGTTGGGCCATCCGCCCGCGGGAATGGCGCGGTCGTACTCCTCCACCAGCGCGGCGAGGTGCTCGGCGTCCCACCGGGCATGGATGAGCTGGAAGTTGAACGGAAGGTGCGCGCCCTTCAGCTCGTGCCCGTAGTACGTCACCAGCCGCTCCACCGGCAGGTAGATCTCCCCGATCAGCACGCGCTCGCCGAACTCGTCGAAGAGCGCCCGCATCCGCGCGATCACGTCGTGCACCTCGGGGCGGTCGGTGGTGTAGACGGGGACCGTCGCGCCGAAGGGGTTGTCGCCGTGGTGGAACGCGGGGTTCGGCGGGTTGTCGCGGAACTGGTCGTCCTTCACCAGGTGCCAGATCACGTCCACGCGGAAGCCGTCGACGCCGCGCTCCAGCCAGAAGCGCAGCACGTCGAGCATCTCCGCGACCACCTCGGGGTTGCGCCAGTTGAGGTCGGGCTGCTGGGGGAGGAAGGCGTGGTAGTAGTACTGGCCGCTGCGCGGGTCGAGCGTCCACCCCGGCCCGCCGAAGTTGCTGAGCCAGTTGTTCGGCGGCCCCCCGTCCGGCGCGGGGTCGCGCCAGATGTACCAGTCGCGCCTGGGGTTGTCGCGCGACGAGCGGCTCTCGATGAACCAGGCGTGCTGGTCGGAGGAGTGGTTGGGGACGAAGTCGAGCAGCACCTTCAGCCCGCGCGCGTGCGCCTCGGCGAGGAGGCGGTCGAAGTCCTCCATGGTGCCGAACAGCGGATGGATGCCGCGGTAGTCCGACACGTCGTAGCCGAAGTCGGCCATGGGGCTGGGGTAGATCGGCGAGATCCACACCGCGTCGACCCCCAGCCAGCGGAGATGGTCGAGCCGCGAGGTGATCCCCGGCAGGTCGCCCACGCCGTCGCCGCTCGCGTCCATGTACGAGCGCGGATACACCTGGTACACGACGCCGCGCTGCCACCAGAGATAGCCGGTCAAGCGAGTGCGAGGGTGCGAAGGTGCGAGAGCGCGGGAACTCGCCCGCCGATCGGCGCGGTCGCGTGCACGACGCGTACCCCGGTGCCGCTCCAGGCTCCCGAACGGCAATCTCACGCGGAGCCGCGGAGGTGCGTCCGCGCCGTCTCTGCGGCTCCGCGGCTCCGCGCGAGTTAGATTGCTTGCGGAGGACGGAAGACACACCACAGCCGGAGGAAACGATGGACGGAGCCGTGCACGAGAACACCGCGCACCGCCTGCTGGAGCTGGCCGACCAGGCTGCCGACTTCGAGGAGGCGACCTACCTGGCGTCGGCCGCCGCGGCGCACGCCTCGCTCGCCGTGCTGGCGGAGCTGCAGGCGATGCGGGAGAAGGGGGACGGCGCGCCGACAGAGCCGAGCGAGGGTCAGGGCTGACCGTCGCTCGGCCGCTGCACGGGGAGCGCGGTGAGGCGGATCGGCCGGCGGGGGAGGAGCCAGGCGAAGGCGGCGGCGGCATAGACCGGGCGCGCCACGCCGGCGAGCGCGGGCACGACCAGGAGCGCGGCCCAGGTCGCCGTCGTCAGCAGCGCGAGAACGCGGGTACGGCGCACCGCGGCAACCACGGCCTGGCGCTCGGCGATCGCGGTGAGGTCTCCGGTGCGCACGCTGACCCGCATCATCCCGCTCACCGCGCCCGCCTCCATCACGGCGAGGCCGACCCGGAGCAGCGAGCGTCCCAGGCGGTAGAGGATGGCCGCGCACCCCACGAGGGCGACGAGGCCCGTCAACGAGGTGGCGAGGATGGATTCGAGGGTCACGCCGACAGTCTCGCCGTCCGCCGCCTACCGCGCAACGGTCAAACGAGCGGGCCCGGCGACATCCGCCGGGCCCGCTCGCGTTCGCTGCCGTATTGCGTCGCCGCTACAGCCGCTTGCCGATGTCGAGCACCTCGGCGACCACGGGGTGGCGCCCCCAGCGGCGGGCCTCGGCGCAGCTGTCCACGTACAGGTCGATGTCCATGCCGCGGATGGCGCCGCCGGTGTCCATGATCACGAAGAGGCCGATCAGGTCGCCGTTGGGCCGCGACACGCGCACCACCGAGCCGAGCGGCAGCACCCGCGGGTCGCCCGCCGCCATCCCGTCGCGGGTGCGCACGCCGGTGCGCATCTCGCCCTTCAGGCAGTACATGGTGGAGCTGAGCTCCAGCGTGCGGGTGACCGGGAACGCCGTGGCCGCCGCGCGCGCCTCGCGCTCGCGGATCATCTCCTCCGTCACCATCGGGGCGGTGGCTTCGGCGAGGCGGCGGTCGAGCGAGTCGAGGGGAGTCTGCGGGGAGGCGGGCTGCTGCGGCACCGGCGGCTCCTGGGCCGGGAGCGCCATCGCCAGCGCGGCGGACGAGCCCGGGTCCAGGAAAGCCGCGGCCAGGGGCCGGGTGCTGCGCGAGGCGGTGGTGGAGGCCCACTGGGCCACGAGCAGGGCCGCGACCGCCAGCGCGACGAGGGGGAGGACCATCCTCGCGTACGACAGGCGCGGCCGCGGCGGCGCCTCGTAGACTCTGCGTTCGATCATCGTCCCTCCGGGAACAGGTTCGGAAACCGCCACCGCGCGCCCCCCACGCGGGACCGCGCGGCGCACCTCATCCTATCCAGACCGGCCGGGCCTCCGCGCCCGGCACAGGCACGGAGCGGGAACATATTACGCGCCAAACCTGGCTCCGCGCAATGCCTGTGATCCCAAGTTGCTCATCCACAACGAGTTACACTGCTACCACCGAACGCGGCTCCTGCTACCAAAGGGCTCGAGCGATGCTGGCAACTCGCACGAATGGAGGCAGAATGTCAAGCGGATTCGGCTGGGCAAACGGCCGTCTCATACCATATTACAGAGCAAAGTTCTGGACGGAGCGCAATCGGCGACGTATCCTATCCTTTACATCCCGAGAGCAAGGCCCAACCCGCCCCTTTCTCGGAGGAGCCGATGGCGCGCCGAACCAAGCTTGAGCCGCACGTGATGCCGGAAGAGCTGAGGCATCTGTATCGGACGACGGCAGACCTGTCTGAGCGTAGCCACTTCCAGGTGCTGTGGCTGATCTCGCAGGGTCAGACCCAAGCGGAGGCTGCGCAGCTGGTGGGCCTGAGC
>DASYJZ010000260.1:0-3718 GCA_035995965.1 Longimicrobium sp.
CGCGGAGCCGCAGAGAGCCATGCACATCTCTCCGCGGCTCCGCGGCTCTCTGCGTCGGACCTTCTGTTGGTTTCGGGTAGACGGGATTCCGGTGTGGAGCTAAAATCCCTTCGGGCAGTCTGCGGTACTCACGTACGCTCGCACCTTCGCACGATCGCACTCCCCATGTGGGACCTGTTCACCTCCGCCGAGTCCGACCGTCGTGGGCGCGAGCCGCTGAACGAGGCGCGCAACGCGGACCTGGCGCGCGCCGTCGCGGCGCTCGACGCGGACGCCGGCCCGCGCGCCTCCGTGCGCGTCCCCGCCGAGGGGATGCGCGTGTCGGAGGTGAACGCCGCCGCGCGCGAGCTGATCGAGGGCGTCTTCCCCCCGCTCTGGGTGCACGGCGAGGTCTCGAACTTCACGAAGGCGCGCTCCGGCCACTGCTACTTCTCGCTGCGCGACTCGGACGCCCAGCTCCGCTGCGTGATGTGGCGCGACGAGGCGCGGCGCCTCCCCACGCAGCCGGCGGAGGGGATGCAGGTGCGCGCGCTCGGCCGCCTCACCCTCTACGAGCAGCGCGGCGAGTTCCAGCTCTCCGTGGCGGAGCTGGAGGCGAAGGGCGAGGGGCTCTGGAAGCTGGCGCTCGACCGCCTGCGCACCAAGCTGGAGGGCGAGGGGCTGACGGCGCCCGCGCGCAAGCGGCCGCTCCCGCCGCACCCGGCGTGCGTAGGCGTCGTCACCTCGTCCGCCGGCGCGGCGCTGCGCGACATCGTCACCGTGATCCGCCGCCGGGCGCCGTGGACGCGCATCGTCTTGGCCGCGGCGCGCGTGCAGGGCGAGGGCGCCGCGGAGGAGGTGGCGCGCGCCATCCGCCTGATGGGCCGCGCCGCCTGCGCCGACGTGCTGATCGTGGGTCGCGGCGGCGGATCGATCGAAGACCTGTGGGCGTTCAACGAAGAGGTGGTCGCCCGCGCCATCGCCGAGTCGCCGGTGCCGGTGATCTCGGCCGTGGGGCACGAGACCGACGTCACCATCGCCGACTTGGTGGCCGACCTGCGCGCGCCGACTCCCTCCGCCGCCGCCGAGGCCGCGGTGCCGGACGGCGCCGCCGTGCGCCGCGAGGTCGACGACCTGCGCTGCCGCATCCGCGACTGCACGCGCGAGCGCATCGCCGACGGGCGCGAGGCGGTGTTCAACGCGCGCCTGGACCTGCGCGGCGCGGTGGAGCGCGGCCTGCGCCTCCGCCGCGACGGCCTCGCCGCCACCGCCGCGCGGCTGCAGGCGCTTTCGCCGCTGAACGTGCTGTCGCGCGGGTACGCCGTTCCCCTGGACGCCGCCGGGCGCGTGCTGCGGCGGGTGGACGATTTCCCCGCGGGCGCGCCCTTCGACCTGCGCGTCGCGGACGGCGTGGTGCCCTGCCGCGTCGCCGAATGACGGAGCCGACGAGATGACAAACGACACGGCCGAAGCGCGCGCCGAGCCGGAGTGGACCTTCGAGGCCGCGCTGGAACGCCTGAACGAGATCGCCGAGCGGCTGGAGGGCGACGGGATGGAGCTGGACGAGTCGCTCGCGCTCTTCGAAGAGGGCGTGCGCCTCCTCCGCTTCGCCGAGTCCGTGCTCTCCGGCGCCGACGGCCGCGTGCGGCAGCTCCTGGAGGACGCCGGCGGCGGCTTCCGGATGGACGACCTCCCCGAGGGCTCGTGACGGCGATCGCCTCGCCTGCCACGGTGGAGCCGGCCATCGCCGCGCTCCTCGACGCCGAGCGCGCGCGGGTGAACGCCGCGCTCGCCGCCGTCGCGGAGGAAGCGGTGGAGGGCGCCCCCGCGGCGCTGCGCGAGCCGATGCTCTACGCCCTCGCGACCCCAGGGAAGCGCATCCGCCCCATCCTCTGCGTCTCGGCGTGGCGCGCGTTCCGCCCCGGCGCGCCACCGGACGCCGTCTACCGCCTCGCCGCCGCCGTGGAGATCGTGCACACCTATTCGCTCGTGCACGACGACCTCCCCTGCATGGACGACGACCCGCTCCGCCGCGGCCGTCCCACCGTGCACACCGTCTACGGTCCCGCGCGCGCGATGCTGACGGGCGCCGCGCTGATCCCGGCGGCGGTGCGCGTGCTCGACCACGCCGCGGCCTGGCTCCGGCTCGAAGCGGCCACCCGCGGCGCGCTGATCGTGGAGCTCTGCCGCGCCGGCGGCGGCGAGGGGATGGTCGGCGGCCAGCTCCTGGACCTGGAGGGCGAGGGACATTCCCTGGACGCCGCCCGCCTCGAGCAGATCCACCGCCTCAAGACCGGCGCGCTGCTGGCCGCGTCGCTGCGCCTGGGCGCCCTTGCCGCCGGCGCGCGCGGCGGGGCGCTGGAGGCCGTCTCCCGCTACGGCGAGCGCTTGGGCCTCGCCTTCCAGATCGTGGACGACGTGCTGGACGTGGTGGGCGACGACGCCTCGCTGGGGAAGACGGCGGGGAAGGACGAGTCTGCCGGGAAGACCACCTACCCCGCGCTCTTCGGCATCGTCGGCGCGCAGGCCCTCGCCGCCGCCGAGACCTCCGCCGCCACCGAGGCGCTGCGCGACGGCGCCGTCCACTCTCCCGAGCTGGAGGCGCTCGCCCGCTACGTGCTGGACCGGACCCACTGAGACCCCACCCCACGGCCCTTCAGCGCCTCTCGCGCCACGTCCAGAACACTCCTCGATCAATCACCCGAAAATAGCCGGATCTGACCATTTAACCCGTGCCGAGGGCCTTGAAGCCTCGGCTGAAGTGCGTTACCGTAGGATCGAACCGAACGGAACGCACAAGCCGGAGCTCTCGATGCGCAGCCATCTCCACGCCGACGACGTACGACCCTGGCGCACGGTCGACGGGCTTCCCAGCAGCCTCCTCGATCTGCCGCCGGTGAAGCTTCGACCGCCGTGGCTGGTCTTCCTTGCCAGGCATTTCGCTCCGCGCAACCATGAGCGGTACCTGCTGCAGGGGATCGAGTTGACGGAGGAGGAGCTCGCCGCGATCCGGGCGTTGCCTCGCAAGCGACCGTGGTGGCTGGCGTTCCTCCGGAGGCAATTCCACCGCGTCTTTCCCGAGTCCGAGGACTGATGCGCATGACCCCGCCGACCACCCCCCGCCACTCGTCGACCGCCGATGTCTCCCCAACAACGGGCCGCACTGGAAGCGGCCGGCGTGAAGTTCGGCACGTGCCAAAACGGCCGCGGTGGCTCGCGTTCCTGCTCACGCTCGTTTGTGGTCCTGGATGATCTTCTTCGACGCGAGCGCAATCGTCAAAGCATATGTCCCGGAGCCGGGCTCGCCCTCGGTTCATGGTGCGATCGCACGGATGAAGGGCGAGCTCTACCTCACTCGCGCGGTCGCGCTGGAAGCCCTGGCCACGTTCGCGAAGAAGCGTCGCAAGGACGAGCTCACGAAGGGGGAGTACAGAGTCGCGCGCGATTCCTTTCTTCGAGCGCTCGAGGTGACATTCACGCTGTTCGAGATACGTGAGGCCGATTTCTCCACGGCCTTCAAGCTGGTGGACGATTACCGCGACGTCGGTGTGGGCCCGATGGACGTCCTCCACATCGCGACCGCATTGCAGCTCCGGGCAAAATCCGCCGACCCTGTCACGGTGGCGAGTTCCGACGGGCCTTTTCTGGCAGTTGCGCGTGCCGCAGGCCTCCCGACCTTCGATCCGGAGACGCAACCGTTGCGCGCGCTCATCGCTCAGCGCTGACACGCTCGCTTCTC
>DASYJZ010000261.1:0-7594 GCA_035995965.1 Longimicrobium sp.
GGTGAACGCGGGGCCGTTCTGGGCCGAGGGCTTCTCGGCGCGCAACCGCTTCGTCCCCGGCGCGCCCCGCGTCACCGCGGGCGCGGTCGGCGTCGGGGGCGAGGCCGCGTCGCTGTCGGCCAACTACGCGGCTGCCGGAGACGGCTCCGCTGCGGCGGCGTCGCTGCGCGGCCGGGTGCGCCCGGCCCCCGGCTTCGGCGCGGAGGCGGAGCTCGGCACGGCGGCGGGCGCGCGCGCCGGGTACGCGCGGCTCTACGCGAGCCGTCCCGGCTTCGGCTTCGACCTGCGGCGCATCCAGGCGGACCCCGGCTTTCCCGGTGAGCAGCGCGGGCGCTCGCTGCTGCAGGGCACCGGGTATGCGCGCCTCCCCGCCGGTTTGCGCGTGCACGCCGGCTACGAGCGGGAGCGCAGGAGCGACACGCTCGGGCTGGTGGTCGCGGGAACGCGGCTGGCCACCTCGTCGGCGCAGGCTTCGGTCTCGTTCCGCGAGGCGCTGACGGTGGAGCGGCGGGTGCGGACGCGCGACGGCGAGGCCGCGGCGGGAACCTTCGCGCGCCGCGCGGACTCGTGGGCCGCGTCCGCCACCTGGCGCGGACGCGGGACGTCGTTCGGAGGCGGGGCCGAGGTGGGGACGGTGGACGACCGGGTCGCGGGGGCGTCGTCGCACTTCTCGCGGACGTGGCTGCGGGGCGGCGCGTCGGCCGGGATCGGGTCGCTGTGGGCGGGCGTGGAGCGGCGGACGGGGACGAGCGTGGAGACCGGCGCGGCGCAGGACCGCATCACCGGCGCGGCGAGCCTGCAGCTCCAGCCCGCGGCGGGCACGCGGCTCTCGCTGCTCGCCCAGGCGGCCGGCGATTCCGCGCAGGGGGCGGACGGGACCGTGGACGGTACGGTGGAGCAGCGGCTCCCGGGCGGCCACACGCTGCGCCTCCGCGTCCGCGCCTTCCCGTGGGCCGAGCCGGGGCGCCGCAGGCCGCTGGTCTCGCTCGACTACTCCATCCCCCTGCGCGTTCCCGTCGCCCGCGACCGCGCGAGCGGGGGGGTGTCCGGGCGCGTGGTGGACGAGGAGACGGGGCGGCCGGTCGCGGACGTGCTGGTGCGCGTGGGCGACCGCGCGGTGGTGACGGACGGACGCGGGCGCTGGGCGGTCGCCGGCCTGGCGCCGGGCACGTACACCGTGGAGGTCGATCCCGTGAGCCTGGGCGTGGAGCGCGCGGTGATGCGGCCGGACGCGCTGAAGGTGGACGTCGCCGGGGGCCGCGAGCACATGGTGGAGATCGGCGTCTCGCGCGCCGCGCGGATCGAGGGGCGGATCCTCCTCACCGGCCCGGAGGACGGCGGCGGCGGGGTCGGGGCGGCCGTGGTCGAGCTGCGGCGCGGGGACGAGCGGCGCCGGCGGGTCACGGACGCCGAGGGCCGCTTCCTCTTCTCCGACCTGCCGCCGGGCGAGTGGACGGTGACGGTCGCGAGCGCCGACCTGCCGCCGAACCACGCGCTGGAGCGCGAGAGCACGACCCTGACCCTGGCGCCCGGGGAGCACGGCCGGGTGGAGCTGCGGGCGGTGCCGCGCCGGCGGGAGCTGGTGATGGTCTCGGGCGGCGAGCTCGTGCTGGGCGCGCCGCCTGCCCGCACGGCCGCGCCCGCGCCGTCGCGCCCCGTGCCCCTGGTCGGCAGACTGCTCTCCACCCCCGCCTCGCCGCCGGCCCGCCGCCCGGCGGCCGCGCCGGCACCCGCCGCTGCGCCGGCCTCGCCGCGCGCTCCCGTGGCGGCAGGCGCTCCCGCGGAGCGGCCGGAGCTGCGGGCCTCCGCGCGTCCGTGGCGCGAGCGCGGCGAGACCGGGCTGTCGGACTGGCCCAACGACAGCTACGTGGTGCAGGAGGGCGACGGAGGCCTGGAGGCCATCGCTTGGCTGGTGTACCGCGACGGCGCCCTCTGGCCGAAGCTCTGGCTCGCGAACCGCGCCGCGCTCCGCACGCCGGACCGCCTGCCGCCGGGGCTGGAGCTGGTGGTGCCGCCGCCCGCGCCGCTCACCGCCGCCGAGCGCGCGGCCGCCCGCGCGTGGGCCGCGGCCCCGCGCCGGTGACGGCCCGCGAGGCGTAGTCCGCGAAGGCGGACTTTGTGCCGTTCCAGCTGCGGGTTTCCAACCCGTCGCCAACCCTCCGGACCGATCCGCAATCCGCTTCAGAGATTGGGAGGCCTGCACCACCGACCTCCCGCACACGCGCTGGCGTGACGAGCGCCCATATTGGCCCATATGATGCAACATTGTCGATCGTTCAGACGGCTCGGATTGCCGGCAAGCAGTGGCCGCCGCAGGGGGCCCCGTGGAATCACGGACAGTCGGGCGGGCGCCGTCGGGGGATGAGGCGAGGAGGACAGGGATCGCGCCGGTCGGCGACATGCCCTGGGGGACGCACTTTTGCCATTTCTACAGGGACCGGTCCGACCTGTTGGAGATCGTGGTCCCCTACTTCCGCACGGGCGTCGACGACAACGAGTTCTGCCTGTGGCTGACCTGGGAGCCCGCAGACGCCGTGGTGGCGAGGCAGGAGCTGCGACGGGCATTCGTGGACGCGGACCGACAGCTCGATGCCGGCGGAATCGAGATCGTTCCCTGCAACGAGTGGTACCTCAGCGACGGGGAGTTCGACCCGGAGCGGGTGATCGCCGGGTGGGGGGAGAGGCTCGGGCGCGCCCTCACCCGGGGGTATGCCGGGATGCGGGTCCACGCCAACGAAGGATGGCTGACCCGGAAGACGTGGGATGCGTTCGCGAAGTACGAGCAGACGCTGAACGACTCGCTCGCGGGTCAGCGGATGATCGTCCTGTGTACGTATCCTCTGGAGGAGAGCTCGGGGACCGAGATCTTCGACGTGGCTCGCACCCACCAGTTCACCATCGCCCGCCGCGGCGGGGGCTGGGAGGTGATGGAGACCGTCGACCTCATTGCCGCGAAAGCCGAGATCCAGCGGCTCAACCGGGAGCTCGAGGAGAGAGTCCAAACGCGAACCCGCGAGCTCGCGGCGGCGAACGAGGCACTGCGCGAAGGCGAAGAGCTGTACCGCATTCTCACGGAGAACAGCAACGACATCGTCACCCTCCACGAGGTGGACGGACGACGCGTCTACCTCAGCCCGTCGTACGTACGCCTGCTGGGAGAGGTCCCGGCCACGCGGTTCGGGGGCATTCATCCCGAGGACCTGCCTGCGGTCGAGGGGATGTGGGACCGGGTGGTGGGCGGGGAGAAGGTGCTGGTCACCTTTCGCCATGCCCACCTCGACGGCTCGTGGCGCTGGCTCGAGAACTGGGGTACCCTCGTCCGGTACCAGGGCCGGCCGCACGTTCTCACCGTCGCCCGCGACATCACGGAGCGCAAGCGGCTCGAAGACGAGGTCCACCAGGCGCAGAAGATGGAGGCCGTGGGGCGCCTGGCGGGCGGCGTGGCGCACGACTTCAACAACCTGCTCACCGCCATCATCGGGTACTCCCAGCTCGTGCTGTACGACCTGCCCGCGGACAGCACGGCGGCGGCCGACGTAGGCGAGATCCGGCTTGCCGCGGAGCGCGCCCGCGGTGTGACCCGCCAGCTCCTGGCCTTCTCCCGCCGGCAGGTCCTGCAGCCGAAGGTGGTCGACGTATGCGAGGTCGTGCGCGGCATCGAGCGGATGCTTCGTCTGCTCCTGCGGGAAGACATCCACTTCGAGGTCCGCACCTGCGGCCGGCCGCTGCGGGTCCACGTAGACCCGATCCAGATCGACCAGCTGCTGATGAACATGGTCGTGAACGCCCGCGACGCCACCGGCCCCGGCGGAAGGATCGTCGTCGAGGCCGGCTTCCCGGACGCGGCCGCGCTCCACGGCACGGTGCCGGAGTACGTCAAGCCGGCGGACTATGCCCGGATCGTGGTCTCCGACACCGGCAGCGGCATGACGGCGGAGACCGCCGCGAGGGTGTTCGAGCCGTTCTTCACGACCAAGCCGTCGGCGATCGGGACCGGCCTGGGGCTCTCGACCGTGTACGGCATCGTCAAGCAGAGCGGCGGGTACGTCTGGGTGCAGAGCCAGCCGGGGAAGGGAGCCACCTTCACGGTACTCCTGCCGATCACCGCGGCGAAGGAGGAGCGTGCCCCCGAAGCGGTCGTGCCGCCGAGGCAGCGGCTTCAGGGGATCTCGGTGGTCGTCGTGGAGGATGAAGACGTCGTGCGGCACTTCGTCGTGGACACGCTGCGCCGGAGCGGGGTGGACGTGCTCGATTTCGCGACCCCCGGCGAGGCCATGGCGGTGCTGGACGACCCGTCGCGGGGCGTGGACGTCCTGATCACCGACGTGATCCTCCCGGGGATGTCGGGCCCCGAGCTGGTCGAGCGGATCAGGCCCCGCCGGCCTGACCTCCCGGTGGTCTACATGTCGGGCTACACCGCCGAGGAGGCCGCGTTCACCGACCTGCTGCGCCGAACTCCCGTCCTCGAGAAGCCATTCGGGGCGGAGGATCTGCTCGATCGGGTCTCCGCGGCTGGGGCCTGACCCTCCGGTTCACGGCCGGTCCAGCGCCTCGCGCACGGCGGCCGCGAGGGCCTCGGCGGTGAACGGCTTCTCCAGGAACGCCGTGCCCGGGTCGATCAGGCCGCGGCGCACGATCTCGTCGTCGGTGTAGCCGGACATGTAGAGCACGCGCACGCCGGGGAGCCGCGCGTCCAGGTGCTCGCCCAGGGCCCGGCCGTCCAGCTCGGGCATCACGATGTCGGTGACCACCAGGTCCACCCGCCGGCCGAAGGCGAGGGTCTCCTCGACCCGCCGCAGCGCCTCCGCCGCGCCGCCGGTCTCGAGCACGGCGTACCCCTCCCGCTCCAGGATCCGCCGCGTCACGGTGCGCACCGCGGCCTCGTCTTCCACCAGCAGGATGGTCTCCGTTCCGCCGCTCGCGCGCGCCGCTTCCGGCGCCGCGGGGGTGGCCGCCCGCTCGTCGCGGGGGAAGAGGACCCAGAAGCGGCTCCCCTCGCCGGGCGTGCTGTCCACGTACACGACGCCGCGGCTCTGCCTCACGATGCCGTATACCGTCGCCAGCCCCAGCCCGGTGCCCTTGCCCCTGGGCTTGGTGGTGAAGAACGGCTCGAACAGGTGGGGGAGGAGCTCCGGCTCGATCCCCATCCCCGTGTCTTCCACCACGATGGCCGCGAACTGTCCCGGCCTGAGCCCCGGGCGCTCCCGGGCGCGGTCCGCGTCCACCTCCAGGTTGGCGGTGCGGATGCGCAGCGTCCCCCCCGCCGGCATCGCGTCGCGCGCGTTGACGGCCAGGTTCACGAGCACCTGCTCCACCTGCCCGGGGTCCGCGCAGACGGGCCACACCGCCGGGGCCAGGTCGATCTCCAGCGCGACGTCCTCGCCGATCAGGCGGCGCAGCATGCCGGCCACGTTCTTCACCTTGCGGTTCAGGTCCAGGATGCGCGGCTGGATCACCTGGCGGCGGCTGAATGCCAGCAGCTGGCGGGTGAGCCCGCGCGCCCGCTCGGCGGCCTCGGCTACGGCGCAAAGGTCCTCGCGCGCCGGGTCGGCGCGCGGGAGGTCCTCGAGCAGCATGGCGGTGTAGCCGGTGATCACCGTCAGCAGGTTGTTGAAGTCGTGGGCGATCCCGCCCGCGAGCTGCCCCACCGCCTCCATCTTCGCCCCCTGCTGGAGCCGCGCCTCCATCGCGCGGCGCTCGGTGAGGTCGCCGAACATCGCGTAGGTCTCGATCTGCCCTCCCGGCAGCGAGACGGGGACCTGCGTCATCCACACCTGCAGCCGGGAGCCGTCCTTGCGCCGGCACTCGATCTCCACCTCCACGCGGCGACCCGCGCGGACGGCGAGCGGGGGCTGGTCGGCGGGCTCGTCGTCGTCGGGCACGATCAGCTCGCGCGCGCGGCGGCCCACCATCTCCGGCGGCGTGTAGCCGAAGACGCGGGTGAACTCGCGGTTGGCGCGGATGATCCGGCCGGCGCCGTCGAGCAGGGCCACCGGCTGCGGCGACTGGTCGAAGAGCTGGCCCAGGAGGGCCCGCTCCGTCCGCAGCCGGTCCATCTGCGCGGTCAGCATGGCGACCACCACCACCGTCACCGGCACCACGGCGATCCCCAGCACGCCGAGCGACCCGATGCTCACCACGTGCGAGAGCGGGGGCCCGTGGGTGGACTGCACGAAGACGACGCCCGCCATCGCCGTGTAGTGCATCGCGGGGTTGGTGAGGCCTCTCACCAGCCAGGCCGCGTGGCGCCTGACCCCGCGGGTGCCTTCCCCGGCCTCGGCGTCGAAGGTCAGGGCCAGCGCGAGGGCGGAGACGGCGATCGACACCGCCACGGCGAGCGCCACCAGGCCGGGCGAAGGGTAGCGGGGAAGCATCCCGGGGAGGCGCATCCCCTCCATGGCGGTGTAGTGGAGGCCGGAAATGCCGACGCCGCCCAGGCAGACCCCCGCGGCCAGCGCGCGCCGCCGCCCGATCGGCCCGCGGCCGAGGACGGCGAGCGCCGCGGCGGAGCCGGCGACGCTGACCGCGAACGAGAGAACCACCAGCCGCCAGTCGAAGAGCACGGGGACCGGCAGGCGCAGCGCCAGCTCCCCGGTGTAGTGCATGGACCAGGTGCCGATCCCGTCGACCGTGGCGGCGCCCAGCAGCAGTCCGGGCCACCCCCGCCGCCGGAGGGCGTGGACACGCCTGAACAGGTCGGTGGAAGCGTACGCGGCGACGATGGAAACCAGGAACGAGAGCGCGAACAGCGCGTGGGCGTGCGTCGCGGCTACTGCGAGAGGAATGGCCATTGGGCTCCCGGGGTGCGCGCACTTCGTTCACTCGCATTTCCCGAGCCCGAACGCGCCACCCAAAAGACAACATCTGCGAAGGAAGGCGGCTCAGTCGGAGGCCGCCCCGGGCCGCGCGCGTCGCGTCGCGGCGCGGGCCCGTGCAGCGCCTCGCGCACCTTCAGCAGCACGCCCTGGAGCGGGAAGGGCTTCTCCAGCAGGTGCACGCCGGGCTGGAGCCGTCTCGCTCAATTCAGCCTCCTCGTCCTCACTGGCTCGCCACGCGCTCGACGGGAGCCGCGTGCGGGTTCTCGCCCGCCACCCGCCCCGCGTCGGGAGCGCCGGCGGCGCTGGCCAGCACCCCGCCGAGGCCGGCAAGGCCCAGCGTGGCGGCGATCACCGTGATGCGGGCGGCGACCTTCAGCGCCGGCGCTGCGCGGCCGCGCCAGACGCGGCCAACCGCGGGGGCCGGCGACGCAGGCCCGCGCGGAATCCTCGAGCCGAATCTCGTGGTCATGATCCTCCCTCTTCCGTTTCATGCACCGGCACGTCAAGAAGTGCGCGCCTCCACGGAGCACAGGCGAGACGCGTGCCGATCCGCAGAAACGTCATAACCAGTTGAATTACAATGGTTTAGGATGGATGCAGGGCGAAGCGTCGAAGGGGGCGGTGCGGCGGGAAACCGGACGCGGGGCAGGGTGACGGCGGCGAAGGAGGGGGTGCCGGGCGGCGTTTCTCGGCGCCGTCCGGAGATTGGACGATGTCGTGAATGTTGACCGCGTCCACGCTGGGGGCGACCAGGTTCATCGGCGGCTCCCTTCCGG
>DASYJZ010000262.1:0-3820 GCA_035995965.1 Longimicrobium sp.
CGAGCCGGCGAAACGCCGAATTCGGCGAATCGGGAAGGGGAGGCTACTTGCTGCTCCCGGGGCCCGTGCCCGCGCCCCCGCCGCCGCCCACCACGCCCGTCTCCCGGACCGCCACCGCGCCCGCGGCCAGCAGCGCCCCGAAGACCACCGACCGCCAGGGCGAGATCCGCTTCTTCGACAACCCCACCACCGCGCTGCGCGGGAACTCCACCGTCTCCCCCGTGGCGTCCACCCCGAACCCCGTCTGCGAGCGCAGCCCGAAGACGGAGAGGCGGAAGGTGGAGTCGGCCACCGACGCCACCTCGCCCTGCAGCTCCACCACGTCGCGCACCGTCACGTCGCTGATGGGAAAGTTCATCGGGCGCGAGAGGCGCACCCGCACCGCCGACGACTGCGGCGGCACCGAGGCGGGTGCCACCGGCGCATACTCGTAGCACGCGCCCAGCAGCAGGCACGGCAGCAATCCGACCACGCGTCTCATCTTCGTCCCTCGTCCGTCCTGGGTGCCGTGGAGACGACGGCCGGCCCCCGCGCCGCGCGGAGACCGGCCCCCGTCACATCTACCGCCCTCGGCGGGTTACGCCCCCGCCAGCCCCGTCACCGTGGCGCAGGAGACCGGGTCGTTGCGGTTCCGGAGGCCGTTGTTGCCGGACCCCGGGGTGCTCAGGTTCGAGTTCGACTGGCGCTCCGACTGCCCGTAGAACACGCGCGACGGGATGGGCTTGGCGGCCAGCGGCCCGCCCACCTTCACCGCGGCCGCCACGTTCGGCTCGCAGGTGCGCTTGTAGTCGTTCCACACCTCCATGTTCAGGAACAGCGCGAAGTACTTCTGGATCATGATCTCGTGGAAGAGCGGCACCCCCGCCAGCACCGGCGGGTTGGCGACGTTCACCCCGAAGTGCGCCTCCTGGCACGCGATCCCCGCCTGCAGGGCGGCGTTCGCCGCCGCCGCGGCCCCCAGCCGGTACTGGGCCTCGGCGATGATGAACTGCGTCTCGGCGCACGAGGTCAGCGGCAGCCCGTTCTGGGCCGCGGCGATCCCGCTGGAGCTGATGTTCAGCGGCGTGGCCGAACCGTTGTCCTCGCCCGGTTTGGAGCCGACCGACCCCGGCCCCGAGAAGTAGATGGCGAGCCGCGGGTCCGAGCGCGCGGTCAGCGAGTCCACCAGCAGGCGGCCCGCGGCGATGTACCCCGAGCGCTCCGAGTTGAACTGGTTCCACCAGTTCGCCTCGGTCGAGGCGGTGCTGTGCACCGACATCCAGTCGTTGGCCGCGGTGCTGATCCCCAGCTGCGCGGCCGCCAGCGCCTTGGTCAGGCAGTTGCCGCCGCACGCCGTGTTGGCGGCGGTGGCCGAGGCCCCGCCGGCGGCCTGCGCCTCGACCCAGTGCATGTAGAAGCGGGCCTTCAGCGAGTTGGCCACCTGCCGCCACGCCGTCGCGTTCCCGCCGAAGCTCATGTCCCGGTCGGCGAGCAGCGCGTTGTCCGACGGCGATGCCGCCGCGGCGAGCTGGGTGATCGCCTGGTCCAGCAGCGTCTGGACCGAGGCGTAGATCGCCTCCTGGGCGTCCACCGGCGACTGCGGGTTCGCGGCCCCGCCGCCGGCCTGGCTGTACGGCAGGTCGCCCCAGATGCTGGCGGCCATCCCGAACATGAACGCCTCGTGGATCTTGAGCACCGCGCTGGTGTGGCCGAGCGACTGCGAGTCGGCGCGCGCGCGGGCCAGGCGGAGGTCGTAGAGGCCCCCGCCGGGGTACAGGCTGCTCATCTCGGTGTTGGTCTCGTCCTCGCCGAACACGTACTTGTCGAGGCTAGAGAACTGCCGGTCGATCCCCGCCATCTGGTTGGTCCAGATCGAGCTCAGGCGGGAGAGGTGGCCCTCGTTGAGGAGCCAGGTGTTGAGCTGGATGGAGGTGAACAGCTGGGCCACCGACGCGTTCTGGACCACGTTCTCGTTGCCGGGAACGTCGTTGATGAAGTTTCCGCACGCGCCCAGCGAGGCGGCCAGCGCGGCCGCGCCCAGGGCGCGGCCGACACCGTGTGTCAGGTTTCGCATGTTGGTCTCAGGCTCCGTGGGTTAGCGGTTCAGGTTGACCGAGATCACCCACGAGCGCGTCTGCGGGTTGTTGAAGTAGTCCAGCCCGCGGCCTACGCTCTGGCCGGTGAGGTTCGACTCGGGGTCGATGCCGGTGTAGTTGGTCCAGGTCTTCAGGTTCCGGCCGCTGAGCGTCAGGTTCATGCTGCTGAGCCCGAAGCGGCGCTTCACCCACGGCTGGTCCATGGTGTACGAGAGCGAGACGTCGCGCAGCTTCACGTAGCTGGCGTCCTCCAGGAACTGCGAGAAGGGCCCGTTGAAGCCGTTGCCGAGGCCGGCCTGCCCCCAGCGGCGGTCGATCTTCACGGTCTTCCCCAGCCCCGGCCCGGCGTACGTGAACTGGTCCATGAAGCCACCCTGCCCGAACGCCGCGTCGATCCCGGCGCCGTGCCAGGCCAGCGTGCTGGCGTGCGTGCCGTAGCTGGTCAGCGCACCGCGGGTGCCGTTCCAAATCTGGCCGCCGTGGCTGACGTCGATCAGCCCGGAGAGGCGCAGGTTGCCGAGCACGGTGAAGGTGTTGCGCACGCTCCCCATCCAGCGCGGGTTGGGGTCGCCCACCACGTGGTACTGGTCGGAGAGCTGCGGGAAGCCGCTCGCGTCCAGGTACACCGCGCCGGCGGCGCCGCCGTACGCCGCGTCGATGTTCACGCCGTCGTCGTCGAACTCGCCGCGCCCGAAGCGGCGGAAGTCGCCGCCGTAGAACACGCCGAACGGATGGCAGGCCACGCCGTCCAGGCCGGGCTTCACCAGCGACACCAGCGAGCCGGTGAAGCCGTTCAGGTTCACGGACTCCGCGCCCGCCAGCTCCTTCACGCAGGAGCGGTTGCGCGAGTACTGCGTGTTCACGCTCCAGCTGAAGTTGTCACGCTGGACCGGGTTCACGTCGAAGGTGAGCTCGATGCCGTGGTTGTCCACGCGGCCCGCGTTCTGGAACTGGTCCGTGAAGCCGCTGCTGGGCGGCAGGTTCACGTCCAGGATCATGTCGCGCGTGACGCGGTTGTAGTAGGTGAAGCCCAGCGACGCGCGCCCGCCCAGCACGCCCAGGTCGAAGCCCGCCTCGTACTCGGTCTTGCGCTCGGGCCGGATGTTGGGGTTGCCCAGCGTGGGCTGGGTGAGCACGCCGTCCTTGCCCTGGTAGATGGTGGTCCACCCGGCGTTCTGGACCCAGTCGTCGATCAGGGTGCTCTGGTTGAAGGTGTTGCGGTCCACGTATGCCGGCGGCTGGCGGCCGCTGACGCCGATGTTCGCGCGCAGCTTGAGCTGGTCGATCCAGCTCAGGTTGTCGAACACCGGGAGCTTGCTCACCTGCCAGCTGATCCCGGCGCCCGGGTACCAGAAGCGCTGCTGCGAGCGGCCGAAGGTGGAGCCGCCCTCGTACAGCAGGTTGCCGTTCAGGGTGAGCGCGTCGAACAGCGTGAGCTCGCCGTTGGCGAAGTAGCCGTCGGTGCGCGTGACCTCCTTGTACTCGTCGGGCACCTTGGTGATGGCGAAGTCGAGCTGGTCGGTGCCGTAGATGAGGTTGAAGGCGTTGGTCTGGTAGCGGTTGAACTCGCTGTGGTTCAGGTTCTGCCCCAGCGACAGGCTCCCCACGGCGCGCTGGCCGAAGTCGTGGTTCACCGTGGCCAGGAAGCGGCTCTCGAGCTGGAAGTTGCGCAGGTTCGCGCGGATCACCTTCCCCTCGGGCGTGTCGGACGAGCTCTTGGGGAAGAGCGAGCGGCGGTCGTCGCT
>DASYJZ010000263.1:0-8400 GCA_035995965.1 Longimicrobium sp.
TCACCGCCATCGCCGCCCCCGCCGACACCCCGGCGACGTAGACGCGCTTGGGATCGACGCGGTGCGCCGCCATCACCTCGCGCGTGATCCCGGCGATCAGCGCGGGCTCGCCGCGGCCAGACGCCTGGTTGGCGGGGTCGAACCAGACCCAGCACTTCTGCGGATGGTGCTCACCGGTCTGCTCGGGCCAGGCGACGATCACCCCCGCCTCGGCCGCGAGCGCGTTGAAGCGCGTCCCCCGCGCGAAGTCGTCGGGGCCCTGCGTGCAGCCGTGCAGCATCACCACCAGCGGCGCCCGGCGAGACGCCTGGAGGCCGGCGGGGACGAAGAGCTCGTAGCGCCGGGTGCCCGCCTCGCCCGTGTAGGTGTGCCACTCGAAGGTGCCGGCGGACTGCGCGGCGGCCGCGCCGGCGGTGGTGCTGGTCATCGTCAGGGCTGCAAGCGTGGTCAGGAACGTTCGTGCGGTCATCGTGCTCCGGCGTGGTCGGAATCAGCCGACGGGGTTGGAGACAGCCGACGGGTTGGAAACAGCCGACGGGTTGGAAACCTGCCGCTGGAACGGCACGAAGTCCGCCTGCGCGGACTGCGACCGAGGCTTCGTGGCGTCCGGCGGCCCTTCGCCAAGGCTGCCGAAGCGCTCAGAAGCCGAAGAAGTCGACGATGATCTGGCTGGCGTCGGGAGCGCAGGCGTCGGTGTAGCTGCCGGCACTGCTGCCGCCCGGCCAGCGGTGGTCCATCCCGCTGACCACGTACTTCCGCACCACCGTCTGCCCGTTGGACGCGTTGTTGTAGTCGGTGCGCGTGTAGCCGCGGCAGGCGGTCGCGGTCGCGGTGAAGTCGGCCGTGTAGTCCACGTTGCCGTTGTCGGCGCCGTCGCTGGCCAGGTCGTTCGTCTGCGTCCACTGCTGCACGGTCTGCGAGGCGTTCACCGGGTTCACCGTGCCGTCGGCCGAACCCTGGAAGACCAGCGTGGGGATCACCCGCCGCCCGCCGGTCGCCATCGCGTTCCAGCAGTCCGTCCCGCGGCCGTCGGGGTCGTAGCTGCTGCCGAAGAGCATCGCGTTCGTCCCACCGATGGAGGTCGTGGCGGCCCTGTACATCGTCCCGGCGACCGCGGCGAGCTTGCGCACCCGGTCCGGGTAGGTGCACGCCACGATGTTCGCCATCGCCGCGCCGGCGCTGAAGCCGGCGACGCCCACGCGCGCCGCATCCACCGCGTAGCTGGCCTTCGCCCAGTCGATCATCCCGGCGATCACGTACGGCTCGCCGGCGCCGCGGGACTGGTTGGCCGTGTAGAACCAGTTCCAGCAGTCCGACGGGTTGTACGCCGTGCCCTGCTCGGGGTAGAGCACCAGGAAGTTGCGGCTCTCGGCGAAGGCGTTCATCCGCGTCCCCGCCGCGAAGTCGTAGCCGTTCTGCAGGCAGCCATGCAGCATCACCATCATCGGCCGAGCCGTGCCGGTGTAGGTGGAGGGGATGTACAGCCGGAAGTAGCGCGCGCCGTAGACGCTGTTGTAGACCCCGTCCACCCAGGTCGCCGTGCCGAGCGCCGCGCGCGGGGCGGCGGGCGTCCCAGCGCCGGACGGCGACGTGGGCGCGTCGGCGGTGCAGGCGGCGAGCGCCGCGGCGAGGAGGAGTGCTGCGTAGCGGGTGCGGCGCATGGATGGACCTCCGTGAGCGGTGGACCTCTCTCCGGCTCGCGACGGGTTGGAACCCGCCGCTGGAACAGCACGAAGTCCGCCTGCGCGGACTGCTCGATCGCCGTGGCGCCGGCCCGGACGAATCCGGGACCGAGGGCCCGACACCAACACCTCTCCCGTACGGGAGCGGCCGCCGAAGCGCTCCGCACTCCCGCACTCCCCACTTACATGGACGGGCGCCGGCTTCCGCCGACGCCCGCCGAACCTTCTGCTCAGCCTACTGCAGGTCCACCCGTAAGCCGAGGTACACCATGGTGCCGACCGCGGGCATGTTGACCATCTCGGCGTGCTTCACGCCGACCCCGCACTGCTCGCCGTCGCCGATGGTGGGGTCGTACTTGTGGCAGGTGAAGAGGTTCGCCACCGCCAGGTTGATCTGCGAGTGCAGGTTGGGAACCCGGTAGCCCACGTTCACGTCCAGCGTGCTGAAGGTGGGGATGCGGCCGTTGTTGATCCCCGACACGAAGCGGTAGCCGTTCACGTAGCGCAGCACGCTCCCGCCCGACCAGCGGCCCAGGTCGCGCGCGTGCACCCCGGCCGTCCACTTGGTCGACGGCGAGTTGAGCGCCGTGGCCTCGCGGTCGCTGGCCAGGCTGAGGTTGATCCCGGTGATCGCGTCGAGCTTCAGGTACGAGAAGGTGCCGGTGAAGTCGACCTTGGGGTTCGCCACGTACGTCACCGACGCGTCGGTGCCCCACAGCTTGGCGCGCCCCAGGTTGAAGTAGGTCAGCACGATCTGCTGCCCGCCGGTCTCGCTCACCAGCGGCAGCCCCGTCGCGTTGCTGTACGCGATGGTCGCGGCGGCACCGGCCAGCGGGTTGGCGATGGTCACCAGCGGGCTCAGGAAGTTGCGGTAGCGCGAGTAGTAGCCGGAGACGTCGATGAACAGGCGGTCGTGGATCAGCCCCTTGTAGCCCGCCTCCCAGGTGGTGTTCTGCTCCGGGACCAGGGGCGAGTACACGCGGACGATCGAGTTGTCCGAGGCCTTGCGCACCGTGATGCCGTCGCGGTTGCCGAACACGCCCACGAAGGGGACGAAGTTGGGGATGTAGAAGCTGGTCTGCAGCGTGCTCGGGCTCTTGAACGCCCGGTTGTAGAAGAAGCGCAGCGACTGCCCGTTCACCGGCGTCCACACCAGCCCGGCCTTGGGGCTGAACTGCGGGTCGTAGCTCTCATGGTGGTCGTAGCGCGCGGCCAGCATCAGCCGGAGCTGCGGCACCAGCGGCGTCTCGGTCTGCGCGTACACGCCGCGCTGGTCGATCACCAGGTTCTGGCCGGTGAGGCGGTCGGTGAGCCACTGGCGGTCGCTGCTCACGATGTCGTGCCGGATCTGCCCGCCCCAGGTGAAGAGCGTGTTCAGCAGCGGGCGCACGCGGAAGTTGTTCTGGATCTCCGCGGCGTAGAGCTGGCCGTCGCTGGGCCAGTCGCTCATGCGGCGCACCGAGTCGTCGCTGATGGTGGCGGGCGAGGCGACGCGGTTGGTGGTGTAGCGGTTGGCGGCGTAGCTCCGGCCGGCGTTGCTCTCGGTGCGGTAGGCGCCCAGGTACCAGTGCGAGTTCTGCGCCTTGAGCTGCACCACGTTGTAGGTCCAGTCCACCAGCTGGTTGCGGCCGACGTTGGTCTGGCCCACGCCGTTGCTGCGGCTGTAGCCGCCGGTCAGCGAGACCTGCCCGTCGCCCAGGTAGCGCACAATGGAGCCGTAGCCGCGCAGCACGTTGCTGTCCCAGTTCAGCCCCGTGGTGTCGCCCTCCGAGGTCTCCAGCGGGCTGGTGAGGGCGGCGGTGGCGTGGATGCGGTTGGACCAGTCGTTGAAGCTGTTCCACTCGCCGGCCAGCTTGTAGCCCCAGTTCCCCGTGGTGCCGGCGTAGCGCCCCTGCAGGTCCATGTACGAGCGGTTGCCGCCGGTCACCTCGAACTGGGCGCCCGGGTACTCGCGCGGGTCCTTGCTCTGCAGCGTGAGCACGCCGTTGGAGGCGTCGGCGCCGTACATGGCGCTGCCGGGCCCCACCACCACCTCGATCGCCGACATGTCGATCTTGGGGATGGGGGTGAAGCCGCCCACCGGGAGCCCGTTCTCGGGGAGCACGGCCACGCGGCCGTCCTCCAGCATCAGCATGCGGTTGTTGAAGGAGGAGTTGAAGCCGCGCGCGTTGATGGCCACCGAGGTCATCCCCACCTGCACGAAGTCGAGCCCCGTGGCCTGCTTGAGGGCGCCCACGAAGGAGTTGCCCGGCGTCTCGGCGAGCTGGGCGGCGCCCACGCGGGTGATGGTGGCGGGCGCCTCGGAGCGGCGCTCGGCGCGGCGCGAGGCGCTGACCACCATGGCGTCGAGCTCCACGTTGGCCTCCTGGAGCCGGATCGCCACCAGCGTCTCTTCGCCGGGGCGCACGGTGACGTCGCTGGTGTTGGCGACGAAGCCGGGGAGCGAGACGCGCAGCCGCGCCACGCCCTGCGGCACGCCGCCCAGGGAGAACTGGCCGAGGGTGTTGGTGACGGTGGTGAACCGGGTGCCGACCACGGTGACCGTGGCCGCCGACACGGCCGCCCCGGCGGGTCCGGCGACGGTGCCCCGCACGGTGCCCGTCTGCGCCGCCGCGATCCCCGGCACCAGCGCCAGGGCCGAGGCCAGCAGGAGTGCGCGCCAGTTCTGGCGCAGGGTGCTGCTGATCATGGAAGGAGCTCCATGTTGTTGGGAAGGTGTGCGCCGCGGGCGCGTGCGCACGGTTGGACTTCTCCGACTCGCGGTCCTATTTCGCAGGCGACCGCGGTTCCTGGTTACAGACAGTGCCAAGTGCCAAGTGCCAAGTGCTCAGGTGGTTGGTGTCGGGCCTACGTCCCGGATTCGTCCGGGGCCGGCGCCACGGCCTTCGAGCAGTCCGCGCAGGCGGACTTCGTGCTGTTCCAGCGGCGGGTTTCCAACCCGTCGCATTTCCACCCCCCGTGGATCGAACCCTTGGTTACGCCGGGATCATCACCAGCGCCTCGCCGTCGATCACGTTCTCGCCGTGGTGGTTGGCGACGGTGGTGCTGAGCCGCACCCGGCGCTTGGGCGCGATCACCTCCGCCACCTCTACCCTGGCCGTGACGGTGTCGCCGATGCGCACGGGGCGCACGAACCGCAGGTTCTGCGAGAGGTAGATGGTCCCCGGCCCGGGCAGGCGCATGGCCAGCACGGTGCTGATGAACCCGGCCGAGAGCATCCCGTGGGCGATCCGCCCGCCGAACATCCCCTGCCCGGCCTCGACCTCGTTCACGTGCGCGGGGTTGAAGTCGCCGGTGATCCCGGCGAACAGCACCACGTCGGTCTCGGTGACCGTCTTCGTGAACTCGGCCGTCTGCCCGACGGCGATCTCTTCCAGCCTCATCCGCTCGCGTCGTTGGTGTGTGACTCGCCGGCTGCCGCGCATTCGTCGACTACAGATCCTTCGGTCGCCGCCCGGCTTCCGCGCCGCCGCCGCCCCGGCGCCGCTGCCCCCTCAGGATGACCTCAGTGTGGGAGGCGCACCGCGTACTCGATCCTCCCCAGCACTTAAGCACTTAGCACTTAGCACTTCATTTCAAACCGACATCACCAGCCTCACATCCGGATCGATCCCCGCCTGCGCGCGGGCGCGGGTGAGCCAGGAGACGCCGAAGAAGACGAGGATGGAGAGTACCAGCGAGAGCCCGCTCACCGTGACGCCGGTGGGGAAGCTGTAGAGCTTGAAGTAGTTCAGCGTCTCGAAGCTCAGCGTGACCGCCAGCCCGGTCGCGATGGAGGCGATCGCCCCCTCCTTGGTCGCGCCCTCCCAGTTCAGGCCGATGGCGAGCGCGGGGACGAGCGTGCAGGCGAACAAGCCCCAGCCGAAGATCCCCAGGAACGCCACCATCGACCCCGAGAGCTGCGCCAGCCCCGCCGCCGCCACCGCCAGCACCGCGGTGGAGATCCGCCCCCACGCCAGCTCGTTCTTCGGCTTTCTGCCCAGCGCGATGGGGAGGTCGTGCGTCACCACCGCGGCGGCGATGTTGATGAACGAGTTCACCGCGCTCATGGTCGCCGCGGCCACGCCGGAGAACACCAGCGCCGCGAGGAGGACGGGGGTGAACCTCAGCAGGAAGGTCGGCGTCGCCGCGTCGGGGGCGGAAAGCGGGGCCAGCGCGCCGCGCGCCACCAGCGACTTGACCCCCACGCCCACGCCGAAGTACAGCAGCAGCACCAGGATCAGCCCCAGCGTCTTGAGCAGCGGGTACCAGCGCAGCTGCAGCGGGTCCTTCAGCATGTAGTACTTGTGCACCCCCTGCGGCTGGCCCAGCGAGCCCATCCCGAACACGAAGAAGAACGAGAGCGCGGCCAGCGGCGTGATCTTCCCCCACGGCGAGAGGAAGGCGGGGTCGTGGTCCAGGATGGAGGTCGAGATCCCCGTCAGCCCGCCGCCCACCTTCAGCACCGCCAGGAACACCAGCACCGAGGCCGCCGCCATCAGCGTCCCCTGGAACACGTCCACGTAGATCCCCGCCAGGATGCCGCCGGCCACCGAGTACGCCAGCGTGACCCCCATCCCCATCCAGATCCCCCACCCCAGCCCCACGCCGAAGATGGCGTCGATCACCACGCCCATGGCGAGCGCGTTGGTGGCCATGTAGCCCAGGATGCCGATCAGGATGGCGACGCCCGAGAGCCCCTGCGCCGCGGGCGAGCGGTAGCGCGCCCCGATCGCGTCGGGGATGGTCATCAGCCCGCGCGCCTCGCCCAGCAGCCGCATGCGCTTCGCGAGCACCCACGCCCCCATGACGTTGGTGACGGAGGCGGGGAGGACGATGTACATCGCCCCCAGGCCGATGGTGTAGATCAGCCCCGGGCCGCCGATGAACGCGAACCCCGACACCGAGGTCGACACCGACGCCACCGTGAGCGCCACCAGGCCGATGCCGTGGCCGGCGACGAAGAAGTCCTTCGCCGTCTTGGTGCGGCGCGTGGCCCATACGCTGATGGCCGCCACGACCACGAAGTAGCCGATGGCGACGGCGATGATCGCCGGGTGCTGCACGCCGCCGGAGAGGGTCTGGCTCACGTGCGCGCTCCGGGCACGGCGGGGATGGCTTCAGCTGTCGACGGCCTCGGTGCGGCGGGCCGCGGCGGTGCGCCGGCATCGCGCCCGCGGGCCCACTCCAGGCCGGCCAGGCGAACGCGCTCGATGTCTTCGGCGTTCAACGTCTGCTCGGAGAAGGTGAGCGCGTAGGCGATGGGGAGCACCACGATGGGGAAGAGCCCGATCCCATAGAGCACCACCGCGGCGCGCAGCGGCAGGCCCAGGTAGAGCGCCGCCCCGGGCGCCTCCGTGGCGGGGAGCGCCAGCGCGAGCGCGAAGCCGCCGCCCAGCACCAGCCCCGAGAAGGCGAAGGGGATCGCCAGCCGCCCCACGCGGCCGCCACGCGACGCGCCGAGCACCATCACCGCGACCAGCGCGGCGGGGATGCCCAGCGCCATCGGCCAGGGCGCCCACGCCGGGGCGCCGCCGGGGAGGAAGGCCGAGGCGTATGCCGCCGCGATGGCGAGCGCCGCGGCGAGGAGCAGGGCGAGGGCGAAGCGCTTGGCCATCAGGCGGTTCCCACCTGGTAGAGGGCGTCGAGCTCGTCGCGGTACTTCTCGGCGACCACGGTGCGGCGGAGCTTGAGCGTGGGGGTGAGCTCCCCGTCCTCGGCGGTCAACTCGCGGCCGAGCACCACGAAGCGGCGGATCTGCTCGGTGCGACTGAGGCGCGCGTTCACGCGGTCCACGGCGCGCTGCACCACGTTCAGCAGGTCGGGGTGGCGCAGGACGCCGTCGGGCGCGTGTCCGTCGGCGCCGCCGTTGCGCCAGTCGCGCAGCATGGCGGGGCGCAGGGAGATCAGCGCGGAGACGAACTTCCGCCCCTCGCCGTAGAGCATCGCCTGCCCGATCCAGGGATCCTGCGCCAGCGCGGCCTCGATGGGGAGCGGCGCCACCTTCTTCCCGGTGCTGAGGGCGATCAGCTCCTTCTTGCGCCCGGTCACGCGCAGCGAGCCGTCCTCGAGCAGCTCGCCCAGGTCGCCGGTGAGCAGCCACCCATCGGCGGTGAAGGCGGATTCCGTCTCCTCCGGCCGACCGCGGTAGCCGGCGAAGCTCAGGTCGTTGCGGCGCACCAGGATCTCGCCGTCCGCCGCGATGCGCATCTCCGTGCCGGGCATGGCGGGGCCGGCGGTGTCGAAGCGGTAGGCGTCGGGGCGGTTCATGGCGACGCAGAGGTGCTCCGTCAGCCCGTAGGCTCCCAGCACGGTGATCCCCAGCGCGTCCAGGAACTCGGCGACCTCGGCGGGGAGCACCGCGCCGCCGCTGGTCGCCCGCCGCACCCGCCCGCCGAAGAAGCCGCGCGCGCGGCGGAAGAGCGGCTCGCCCACGCGGCTCCACTCCTCCTCCAGCGCGGTCGGGACGTGGCGACTGGCCTGCATCCGCTTCGAACGCTCGGTGCCGAGCTCCACCGTGCGGTCCCACGCCTCGCGGGCGGGGCCGGTGGCGCGCAGGTGCTCGGCGTGCAGCGCCTCGTACGCCTTCTCGTAGAAGCGCGGCAGCCCGCCGAAGAGCGTGGGCCCGTACGCGTCCGCCGCCTGCCAGACGCAGGTGTGGTCGGGTACGAGCGCCGCCTCCATCCCCGCGACGATGCGGGTGTAGAGCCCGAACATCCGCTCCGCCGCGTGGCAGAAG
>DASYJZ010000264.1:0-3395 GCA_035995965.1 Longimicrobium sp.
GGAGGATAGACGTTCTCGTCCGAGCCGGTGACGGTGTGCCCGGCGGCCCGCAGCAGCCCGGCGAGCGACGCCATGGCGGTGCCGGCGATCCCGATCAGGTGGTAGTGGAGCGGCTCGGGGGTCCGCACCCGCGGGCGGGGCGCGGCGGAGGTGTCGGTCATCGAGGCCCTGGAACGTTGTGTGTGTCGCGAGGACTCGCGTGCCCCGCCGGCGCTTCAGCCGGCGCCGCCGCGGTGGTATTATTCTATCCTGCCGTGCGCATCCCCGAAAACCGACGAACGAAGGAACGCGACCGTGAAGCTGAAGACGCTGTTCTCCGCCGCCGCCGTGGCGCTGCTCGCCGCCTGCTCCGGCGACAGCCCCACGGCGGTGACCATCCCCACCCTGACCCCGCTCCCGGCCGGCACGCCGATCGTGACCAACGCGTCGGGGCTGCAGTACGCCGAGATCACCGTGGGCACAGGCACCGTCGCCCAGAACGGCAGCCGGGTGGCCGTGCACTACACCGGCTGGCTGGCGAACGGCACCGGCTTCGACACCACGGTGGGGCTGCAGCCCTACCCCCTCACGCTGGGCCAGCACGGCGTGATCCTCGGCTTCGAGGAGGGGATCCTCGGGATGAAGGTGGGCGGGAAGCGCCGGCTGTTCGTCCCCGCCGCGCTCGCCTACGGAGCCACCGCGGTCTACGACCAGAACGCGAAGCTGATCATCCCGGCGAACTCGGACCTGATCTTCGACGTCGAGCTCGTGGCCCTGCAGTAACGTGAGCGACGACGGCGTGCTGGCGGTGAACGACTCCGTGCGCGTCCCCCGCGCCGAGCTGACGTACCGGGCCACCCGCTCGGGCGGCCCCGGCGGGCAGCACGTGAACACGTCGTCCACGCGGGTGGAGCTGGCGTGGAACGTGGACGGCTCGCCCAGCGTGAGTGACGAGGAGCGCGCGCGGATCCGCGAGAAGCTGTCGAACCGCATCAGCGGCGAGGGGCTGCTCCTCCTCTCCGCGAGCGAGCACCGCAGCCAGAACCGCAACAAGGAGGCGGTGACGGAGCGCTTCGTGGCGCTGGTGCGCCAGGCGCTGGTGGTCCCGGCCAAGCGGAAGAAGACGCGCCCCAGCAAGGCCGCCCGCGAGGCGCGCCTGCACGCCAAGAAGCACCGCAGCGAGGTGAAGCGCCGCCGCCGGTCGCTGGAGGACTGACGGACGGTGCGAAGGTGCGAAGGTGCGAAGGTGCGAAGGTGCGAAGGTGCGAAGGTGCGAAGGTGCGAAGGTGCGAAGGTGCGAAGGTGAACGGCCGGGGCTCGAGCCCGGCCGTTTCGCACTTCTGCACGCTCACAGTTGCCGCAGGGTCGGCATCCCATTTGCGCTAGGCACCGCCCGACGCCGGCCTGGAGGCAGGCCGGTGCGAACCGGAACCCTGGAGGAGACCCATGCTCTGGATGATCATCATCGGCCTGATCGCCGGTGCCATCGCGAAGGCCATCATGCCGGGGCGCGACCCGGGCGGCATCATCGTGACCATCCTGCTCGGGATCGCCGGCTCGGTGGTGGGCGGCTACCTGTTCGGCGGTGCGGACAACCGGGTGGGCCTCATCGGCTCGGTGGTGGGCGCGCTGATCCTGCTCTTCGTCTACCGGCTGATCGTCGGCCGGCGCGCGCACGTCTGAGCCGATGCCTACCGGGAGCCAGGCCGTGCCGGCCACGGAGCTGAAGGAGGTGCTGACGCACGAGTTGGGCGACCTGCTCTACGCCGAGCGCCGCATCCTGACCATGCTGAAGACGATGGAGCGCGAGGCCGCCGACCCCACGCTGCGGGCGCGGCTGGAGGAGCACCGCGCCGAGACCGAGGAGCAGATCGAGCGGCTCGGGCTCGCCTTCGAGGCCATCGGCGAGAAGGCCAGGGCCGAGAAGTGCCCGGGGATCATCGGGCTGAAGGAAGAGCACGACTCCTACAAGCGCGAGGAGAAGCCCAGCAAGCAGCAGCTCGCCGCCTTCGGCCTGGGCTCGGGGCTGCGCGTGGAGCACTACGAGATCGCCGCGTACCGCACCGCGATCGCCCTGTCCACCGCGCTGGGCTACGCCGAGTGCGGGCGCCTCCTCCAGGAGAGCCTGATGGAGGAGGAGGCGATGGCCCGCTTCCTGGAGAAGAACGCCGTCGCCTCGCTGCGCAAGCTGCTCGCGGCGGAACGGGCGAAAGCCGCCTGAGCCGAACGGTCGTTTCACGCGGAGACGCAGAGGAACCGGGAGAGCGCATTTCTCTCGGTTCCTCTGCGTCTCTGCGTGAAACGGCGGTTACGAGTCCTGAGGCGCGGCGAGGATGCCGCGGACGCGCCACAGCGCGAGCGCGGCGGCGGCCACGCTGGCGAGGAGCACCGACACCGCCACGCCCTCCATGCCGTAGCGGTAGAGGAGCGGGAAGATGGTCGCGAGCATCACCGCCAGCCGCACGGCGTTCACCCGCAGCGTGATGCTCGGGCGGCGCGCGGCGTGGAAGAGCTCGCCGGCGATCACCACCACGCCCCGGAAGACCATCGCCACCACCAGGATGCGCAGCACGGAGACCGCCGGCTGCCACCCGGGCCCCAGCAGCCATGCCAGCGCCGGCCCCGCCCACAGCAGCACCGCCAGGGCGAAGGCGCAGTTGGCGGCCAGCACCAGCCGGAACAGGGCCCGGAAGCCGCGGCCGAGCTGCGCGCTCCCCTGCAGCGCGGTGAGCGCCGGGAGCGCCACCTGCACCACGGCGCGGGTGAAGGTGACCACCGCCATCTCGCCCACCCGGAAGGCGAGCTGGTACTCGCCCAGCGCGCTCGCGCCCAGGAACCGCCCCACCACCGCGTTGTCGGCGCTCAGGCTGACCCAGGCCAGGAGCCGCGCGCCGCTCACCCACTTGCCGTAGTGCAGCAGGCGCCGCAGGGCCGCGCGGCGCACGCGCAGCCCGGGCCGGCGCGGCATCATCGCGTAGGACGAGACGGTGGCGGCCGCCTGCGCCCCCAGCGCCCCCGCCACCAGCGCCCACGCGTCGCCGCGCACCAGCGCCACGCCCACGGCCAGCGCGAACCCCGTGACCACCTCCGGCAGGCTCCACCAGAAGATCCGCCGGAACTCGATCCGCTTCACCAGCAGCAGCACGCCCGGGTTCGACAGCCCCCGCAGCAGGCAGGTCAGCGCCACGGCGCGGATCACCGGCGCGGCCCCGGCGGTGCCGAAGAACGAGGCGACCAGCGGGGCCGCCGCCCAGAGCAGGGCCGTGATCAGCACGCCGCGCACCGCCTGGATGGCGAAGGCGGAGTCCAGGTCCTCGCCGACGTCGCCGGGCTGGCTCACCAGCGCCGTCTCCACCCCGGTGGCCGTGAACGCCTCCACGGTGCCCAGGGCGAGCAGGGCGATCCCCATCACCCCC
>DASYJZ010000265.1:0-3792 GCA_035995965.1 Longimicrobium sp.
GGTGCTGGTGGCCCGCTACGAGGCCCGCACCTCCGAGCGCCTGCAGGAGATCCGGTCCGAGATGGAGGGCTGGCTCGCCGGCGAGGGCATTGGCGCGGCGACGACGGGGCACTAGCGTTCGGTGCGCGGCATCACCGGTGGTGCGCGCCGCGGCACCCCGGCCCCTCTCCCCAACAGCGGGGAGAGGGGTGACGCTCGCACGACGATTGAGAGGTCGAGGTGCAGTCCGCTTAAGGCGGCGCTGGCGCCCGCCGTGAACGCATCTGCCAGAATGCCGGCGGAGGCCTGGCGCGCCAGCCGTGCGTCAGGGGCAGATGTATCCGCCGCAGCGTGTTGCGTTGATCGAGCAATCGCAGCCGGTTCCATCGCAGCTGTAGCCCGAGCCACAGCCGGCGCAGGTGTCGGGGCACGTGTTGGCGCAGGTGGGGCAGCCCGGGCACGTGCAGTTGGTGTAGCAGGTGCACTGCTCGCCGAAGACGGTGCCCTTCGGCTTCTCCGCCGCCATCGTCTGGAACGAGTCGACAGCCAGTTGCTCCAGGTTCAGCGTGAGCTTGCTGCGCATGGGCCCCTCCAAGGTGCGGGGATGGAATGCCGGTCGTCGCGCCCACGCGAGACCGACGCGAACGGCCGCGTCCCTCACGAGGCGCGGCCGTTGTTTCACGTAGACAGGGTAATGCCCACCAGTCCGCAACACGCCTCAGCCCACCCAAGTACGTAAAGGCCGAAACAGGTCGCAGGTCGACAGGTGCGTTTCACGGGCATCCATCCGATCCACAGTGATGGCCGGCGCATACGGGCGCCGGCATCAGATGACCGGTCCGCCGTAGCTGTGCACCATCCGGTGCGGGGGACCGGCGACTCCGCCGCCTGATCATTTCCCCACCAGGGGAAACCCCCGATGCAATTTAAAGGCCGGAAGAGATACTGAACCGGAGTGTCGGCGGAACCAGATCAGTAGGCGACCAGGAACAGGAATCTCGTGCGGACCGTTGACGTGGTGATCTCGCTTCCCGGCGCGGGCTCCCAGTGCTCCGCGCCGGGGTCGCGGATAGGTTGGTGTCGACGGCGGTGTCACCACCTTCGTGCACGCACCGGCCCCCTCGCCTGAAGAAATCTCTGGCCTGCGGCGGGAATCGGCCCTATCCTAAGACATCATCAACGCGTGCCCGCCGTCCCTCGTCCGCCCCCGCGCGACACACCCATGCTCCCCTCTCGCTACGCCGCCGCCACGGCTGCGGCCCTGGTCGCCTGTGCGGCCCTGGCCGGAAAGCCCGCCGCGGCCCAGGTCCAGGTGACGCTGCGCCCGCTCGCGCCGCCGGAGACGTTCTACCTCGCCGACCTCATTCCCGGGAGCGCCGGGCTGCGGCCGGACCTGATCGGCATCACCCTGGTGGCGAGCCCATCGACCGGCGCCGCCGCGGGGACGAGCCCGTACGGTGTGGCCAGCGTCGCGGGGGTGGGTCCGACCATCTCCCTGGAGATCAAGGTGGCGAGGGAGAGCCCGTCGCCCATCGAGATCTTCCGCGGCACCACGGACCCGTTCGTCCTCCAGCAGCCCGTGCGGCACCTGACCGAACGCGACCTGGCCTCGCGAGGCCGGGACGTCTCCATCACCGACTACACGGTGAACGACGCCGTGCTGAACGGGTCGGGGCGCGGCGGCCGGCTCCTCCAGGGCACCTACCTCTTCACCGTCACCGTCCGCGACGCGGGCGGCAACCCGGTGGACGCCGACGAGCTGCGGCTGACCTTCTCGGCCCCCTCGCGGGTGGAGCTGCTCTCCCCCGGCGCACCCGCCGACCTGCCACCCCCGGTGGTGCTCGGGCCCACGCCGCGCTTCCTGTGGAGCGCCGACGGCGAGGCGCCCGGCGCGCGCTACCGGGTGCGGGTGGTGAGGGTGGACGGCACCGGCTCGGCGGTCGAGGCGCTGCAGGCCGGCTATCCCGCCTGGGACGCGACGGTCGCCGGGACCTCGGCCTTCTACCCCGCGTCGGTCGAGGCGCTGCGGCTGGAGCCGGGCGCCACCTACGCCTGGCAGGTCACCCGGGAGCTGCGCACCTCCGGGGGCACGGAGCTGGTCGAGAGCCCCATCTACTGGTTCCGCGTGGGCGGCGCGGGCGGGCAGGGCGCCGCGGGTGGCGCGCTGGACCTGCGCTTCGCCGCGCTCCTGCGGGCGCTCGGGCTCACCGAGCTCGACGGGTTCACCCCCGTCGGCGCCACGCTGGAGGACGGCCGCGTGCTCCCTCTCGACAAGCTGGAGGAGCTGCTGGCGGCGATCGAGGCCGGCGAGATCGCCGTGCTTTCCGCGCGCGTTCGCTGAATGGGGACGATCATGACGATGCGAGCGAGGGTCGCCGGCCTGGCGCTGGCGGGATGTCTCGGGATGGCGTGGACCGACAGGGTCGGCGCCCAGCAGGCGGACGTCGCGCTCGTCTACCGGCTGCTGCATGACGGGCGGATGATGGTGATTCCACCCAGCGGGCCCCGGCGCCAGGCGCAGCTCGGCGAGCGGCTGCACGACCGCGACGTGGTGGCCACCCTGGCCAACACCCGCGCGGCGCTGCGCTTCACCGACGACGGCTCCATCCTGCGGCTGAACCCCAACTCGCAGGTGCGCCTCACCTCCAGCAACGAGCGCGGGGTGGTGGTGCGCACGCTGGAGCTGGAGTTCGGCGAGCTGTGGGCGCGGGTGGCCCGTCACGACGGCACCACGCTGCGGGTGCGGACCCCGGCCGGCGTGGCGGCGGTGAAGGGAACCGAGTTCTTGGTGCGCGTCGACGAGCACGGCGTCACCACCGTGCTCACGCTGGAGGGCGTGGTCGAGTTCTTCAACCGGGCCGGGCGGGTGGACCTCCCCGCGGGCAGCAAGGTCGTCGCCGATTCGACCCAGGCGCCCCGGGTGCAGCCCGCCACCGCCGAAGACCTGCGAGGCGCCGAGCGCGTGCGCGGGGAGGAGGGCGGAGAGGTCCGCGGGACGTGGGTCGAGGTGGAGTTGCGGAACGCGAGCGGGCAGACCCGCACGCTGATGCTCCGCGTCCCCGCCGACGCGCTCCGCGAACGCCTGGAGCGGCCATGATCCTGCGGACCCGGTGGGCCCGCCTGCTCCTCGCCGCGCTGGGCGCGGGGGTGTGCTCCGGCCCGCTCGCCGCGCAAGCGTCCGCGCCCGCGGCGGTGATCCTCTCGCCGGAGCCCGGCGAGCGCGTGCCGGCGGACCAGGTGCTGGTGGCGGTGACGCTGCGGGGCCGTGCGCCGGGCGCGGACTCGGTCACCCTCCGCGTCGGCGCCCGCGACGTGACCGCCGAGTCGGAGCTCCAGGGCGGCGTGCTCACCTGGCGCCCCCGCGCGCCGCTCCCGCCCGGCCCGCTCCGCGTGGTGGTGGCGGTACGCGGAGCGGACGCGGTGGCGTGGACGTTCAGCGTGGCGCCCGCGCCGCGCCCGGCCGCGGCGGCGTCCGGGACCCCGGTCCGGCGGCGCTCGCCCGCCGTGCCCCACGGCTCGGTGGTGATGGAAGGCGGCGGCAACTCGGTCGGCGGCCCCGGGGCCGGGCGGAGCCGCGAGCAGGACTTCAGCCGGCAGCTGTGGATCGACGCGGGCGGCGAGCTGCGGCCCGGGTGGCGCTACACGGCGCGCGCGTACGTCACCGGGTACGAGAGTCCGAACCGGCAGCCGGTGAACCGGTTCCGCGCCGACCTGCGCACGCCCGCCGTGTCGCTGGCGCTGGGCGACGTGAACCCCGTGCTGCACGACGTCATCCTGGCCGGGCGCCACGTGCGCGGCGGACAGGCGGACCTG
>DASYJZ010000266.1:0-7132 GCA_035995965.1 Longimicrobium sp.
CGCGCAGACGCGGAGAAAGCCACGCCGGCTCGCTGCGTCTCCGTGTCCCGGTGTGATCCCGATTCCTGAAAAGAATGGGTCTCAAGCGATTTCGGACGCACCTGTGAATTCGATGAGCAAACTCGAACAGAAATCTCTCACAGAGGTCACAGGGGACACAGGGGAAGGTCGTGGCAGTCCCCCGTGGCCCCCGTGACCCCTGTGAGAGCCATTCAGTACGGCGGCCGACGAATGCACGGTCGAACGCGGTCGAACGGGAGAACGGGCATGAGGTGGTTTGTCGAGGCACGGGCCCGGAGCGGACTCAGGCCACGGAGGCGGCCGCGGCGACGGGCGGGGCAGCCACCTCCGGCGCGGGCGCGTCGATGAACAGGCGGCACCAGAGCTCCACGCACATCAGCGCGAACACCGTGTAGGCGCCTTCCACCCGGCCGGCGCGCTCCAGCTCCACCAGCCGGCGCACCGCCGCCGGGTCGAACAGCCCGCGCGATGCCAGCGACCGCGGCGAGAGCGTCTCCTCCACCACCTCGCGCAGCTCGCCGCGCAGCCACTGCCGGAGCGGCGCGCCGAAGCCCGTCTTGGGGCGGTAGATCACGTCGCGCGGGAGGAGCGGCTCCATCGCCTGCTTGAACACCGCCTTCCCCTCGCGCCCGCGCTGCTTGTAGGCCGAGGGGATGCGCGCCGCGAACTCCACCAGCTCCAGGTCGAGCAGCGGCACCCGCACCTCCACCCCCGACGCCATCCCCATCTTGTCGGTGTAGTTGAGGTTGTGGTCGGCCAGGAAGTGCCGCGTCTCCAGGAAGAGCATGCGGTTGAGCGGGTCGCGCTCGTCCGCGACCTCGGCGAGCGAGGCCAGCAGCGGCTCGGCGCCGGTGCGGCCGTCCACCGCGGCGCGCGGGCCGGGGGCCAGCAGCGCGCGGCGCAGCTCCACGTCGTTCCACCAGAAGTACGCCACCGTCCGCTCGTCGGCCGGGAGGCCGGCGTGGGCGAAGAGCTTGGCCGCGCGCCGGAGCGCCACGTGGTCCATCCACCCGCCGTTGCGCCCGGCGCGCAGCGCCCGCGCGGGCGCCGCCAGCCCGCGCCGCGCCAGCGCCGGGAGCCATCCCCAGGCACGCTCGGCGCGCAGCGCGCGGTGGCGGCGGTAGCCGGAGAAGATGTCGTCGCCCCCCGCGCCGGAGAGGAGCACCTTCATCCCCTCCGCCCGCGCCCGCTCGCAGATGCGCAGCGCGTTGATGGGCGCCGGGTCGGCCTGCGGCTCGTCCAGGTGCCAGAGCATGCGCTCCAGCTCGCCGATGGACTCGGGGCCGATCTCCAGCTCGTGCAGCTCCACCCCCAGGTGCGCCGCCACCCGCCGCGCGTAGGGGAGGTCCGGGGCGGCGCCGTCGAGCGCCTCGCCCCCGCGGAAGCCGATGCTGTAGCAGCGCGGCCGCGCGTCGGGGTGCGCCCGCTTCATCATCGCCACCACGGCGCTGGAGTCCAGCCCGCCGGAGAGGAAGGCGCCCACGGGGACGTCGGCCACCAGCTGCCGCCGCACCGCCTCGGCCACGCGCTCGCGCAGCTCGTCGGCCACCTGGGCCCGCGTGCCGGGGAGCGGCACGCGGCCGTAGGGGAGCCGGTAGTAGCGCCACTCGCGCGCCACCCGCCCGCCGCGCAGCAGCAGCGCCGTCCCCGGCGGCGGCTTGCGCACCCCGGCCAGCGCGGTGCGCGGCGCCGGGGTCCACAGGTAGGCGAGCTGCTGGTAGACGGCCTCGGGGTCCACCTCGCGCGGGAGCTCGCGGCACTGCAGCAGCGCCTTGATCTCCGAGGCGAAGAGCACCCCGCGCGGCGTCTCGGCCACGTACAGCGGCTTGACGCCGACCGGGTCGCGCGCCAGCAGCACGTCGCCGCGCTCCACGCCGGCGGGGCGGCCGGCGGCGCGCCCGTCGCGCAGCGCGAAGGCGAAGATCCCGTTCAGCCGCTCGGGCATGGCGAGCCCCGACTCGGCGTAGAGGTGCAGGAGCACCTCGCTGTCGGTGCCGCTGTGGAACACGTGCCCCTGCGCGCGCAGCTCGCGCCGCAGCTCGGCGAAGTTGTAGACCTCGCCGTTGTAGGTGAGCGCCAGGTCGGCGTGCCCCGCGCTCCCGCAGCGGGGGCAGGGCGCCGCCATCGGCTGCCGCCCCTGCTCGGAGAGGTCGATGATGGAGAGCCGGCGGTGCCCCAGCCCCGTGGGCGCGGCGCCGTCCTCCCCCTCCAGCAGCAGGGTGCCCCACCCGTCCGGCCCGCGGTGGGCGAGCGCGGCCGTCATCCGCCCCAGCAGCGCGGACGAGTATCCTCCCTGGAACCCCGCGATCCCGCACACGCTCAGGTCGCCTTTCCGGCCGCCGCCGGCGCGCCGCGCCCCACCTCGGCCGCCGCCGCGCGGGGCGCGGGGACGATCCCCTCCAGCAGGTGCGGGAGGAGGGCGTCCAGGTGCCCACGGCGGGTGAAGCGGGCGCGGAAGCGCTCCACCGCGGCGCGGCTCATCGCCGCGTAGCGCGCGGGGTCCTTCACCAGGGCCTCCACCGCGCCGGCGATGGCCGCCGGGTCGGCGTACGGCACCAGCACCCCGGTCACGCCGTCGTCCACCAGGTCGGGGATGGCGCGGTAGTCGGTGGAGAGCACCACGCTCCCGTGGGCCATGGCCTCGATGATCGACACCGGCTGCCCCTCGTTGCTGTAGCGGGTGGGGAGGAGGAAGAAGTGCGCCTCTTCCAGCGCGCGCCGCTTGGCGTCGCCCGCCGCCACCCCGCCGTAGTGGACGACCCCCTCCAGCCCGTGCCCGGCCACGAAGCGCTCGAAGAGCCCCTGCGCCTGCTCGGCGCTGGTCACCCGCACGTCGTCGGCCGGGTTGGTGAGGAACATCCCGTAAAAGTCGCAGCGCACGCGGTCTCCCAGCCGGCCGCGCAGCAGCCGTACCGCCTCCAGCACGTCGAGCCAGCCTTTCGACTCGACCAGGTTGGAGAGGAAGAGGAGGCGCACCGGCCCCCCGCCCGGCGCGGGGAGGGTCCTGGGCACGCCCGCCGGCTCGCGCTCGTCGGGGAGGCCGTTGGGGACCACGCGGATGCGCGCGGCCACGGCGGGCTCGAAGTCGAACATGGAGCGCAGCCGCTCGCCCAGCACCAGCACGCGGTCGGCGCGGCGCAGGGTGGCGCGCACCAGCGCCCGCGCCCATGCCGGCTGCGCCGCGTAGAAGACGTGGTAGTTGCCGCCCTTGAGGTGGACCACGATGCGGTGGCCGAAGAGCCGGGCGTAGCGGATCATCACCCAGTCGCGCATGAACCCCGCGCGCGACTGGGCGATGGTGAGGTAGAGCGTTCCCCGCCGCCCCGCGGCCGCCGCGAAGAAGCGCCGCAGGATGGAGCCGTACTCGGCCACGCGGTGGGGCGTGACCACGCCGATCTTCTCCGCCGACACCTCGCCGTGCGCGAGGTCGACCACCGCGTGGGGCACGCCCAGGCGCGCGACCTCGTCCACCAGCATCCGGAACGACACCGACTGGCCGTAGTACGGCGGGGGCAGCGGCCCCACCAGGATCAGCCGGCTCGACGCCGCGAGCCGCCGAGCCGCCGCACCCGCGGCCACGCGGCCGCCGCTCACGCCGTCACCCCGTATTCGCGCCGCCACAGCTCGAACAGGGTGAGGGCGTAGATACGATGCGTGTTGGAGAGCCCGTTGCGCTGGGCCCCGATCAAGCCGCGGACCACCCCCCGGTCGAAGAGCGTCTGGCCGGGGTCCAGGAGCACGGATTCCATGTAGCGGCCCCAGCTTCCCTTGAACCAGGCGGAGAGGGGCACGGAGAGCCCGCGCTTGCGGGTGAGGTCCAGCGAGGCCGGCAACAGTTTCCGGCCCAGCGCGCGAAGCAGCACCTTGCGCGCCCGCGAGGTCGCCCGGAGCGAGTCGTCCAGGCGCCCGAAGGCGAACTCCACCACCCGCCGGTCCAGGAGCGGCGCGCGCACCTCCAGCGAGGTGAGCATGCTGGCCCGGTCCACCTTCACCAGGATGTCGTCGGGGAGGTAGCCCAGGAAGTCGGCGGCGGTCGCCATCTGCAGCGGGGTGCGGCCGTGGTCGCAGAGGGCGCGCTTCCACCCCTCGGGCGAGGGGAGGCCGGCGCCGCCGCCGGCCACCAGCGCGCGGCGGGTGGCCGCGTCGAAGTACAGGTTCACCGCCGCCACCGAGGCGCGCGCGTCGCCGGCGAAGGCGAGCAGGTGGTTGCGCCCGCGCACCCCCACCGGGAGCGCTCCCGCCGCGGCGCCCACCAGCGAGCGCACCGGCCGCGGGGTCACGCGCCGCGCCGCCTGCTGCCGCTGGATCCAGTTGTAGTGCGTGTACCCGCCGAAGAGCTCGTCGCCGCCGTCGCCGCCCAGCGCCACGGTGCAGTGCCGGCGCACCAGGCGCGAGACCAGGTAGGTGGGCACCATCGACGAGTCGGCCAGCGGCTCGTCGTACTGGCGCGCCAGCTCGGGGAGGAGCTCCACCGTGGCGGGCTCCACCGGGAGCTCCGTGTGCTCGGTGCCGTGGTGCGCCGCCACCTGCCGCGCGAAGGGCGCCTCGTCGTAGACGCCGTGGCCGGGGAAGGTCACGGTGAAGGTCTTCACCGGGCGCTCCGACACCCGCGCCGCCAGCGCCGTCACCACGCTCGAGTCCAGCCCGCCGGAGAGGAGGATCCCCACCGGCACGTCGGCCACCAGCTGGCGCCGCACTGAGGCCTCCAGCAGCCCCTCCAGCTCGCCCACCAGCTCCTCCGCCTCGCGGCGCGGGCCGGCGTAGGGCGCGGGGAGCTCCCAGTAGCGCCAGACGCGCAGCGTGTCGCGCTCCAGGTCGTACACCGCGGCCGAGGCCGGCGGGAGCTTGGCCGCGCCGCGCAGGATGCAGCGCTCGCCGGGGACGTAGCCGTAGGCCAGGTAGAACTCCAGCGCGCCGCGGTCCAGCTCGCGCGGGAAGGCGGGGTCGGCCATCAGCGCCTTGAGCTCCGAGGCGAAGGCCAGCCGCCCGCCCGCGTGCCGGTAGAAGAGCGGCTTCTCGCCCGCCCGGTCGCGCGCCAGGAAGAGGCGCCGCGCGACGGCGTCCCAGATGGCCAGGGCGAACATCCCCTCCAGCCGCGCCACGCACCCCTCGCCCCAGCGCCGGTACGCCGCCAGCACCACCTCGGTGTCGGTGCCGGTGGCGAAGCGCTCGCCCAGCGCCGCCAGCTCGTCGCGCAGCTCGCGGTAGTTGTAGACCTCGCCGTTGAAGGTGATGGCGAGGTCCCCGCCGTCGCGCAGCATGGGCTGGTGGCCGGCGGGGGAGAGGTCCAGGATGGAGAGTCGCCGGTGCGCCAGCGCCACGCAGCCGTCGGCCGAGAGCCAGGTGCCCGCGTCGTCGGGGCCGCGGTGGCGCACGCGGTCGCGCATGGCCTCCACCGCCCGCCCGTCGGCCGCCGTGCCGCGCGACGCCACCCCCACGATCCCGCACATCAGCCCCTCCTCATCCCCCGGCCGCCGCGGGGCGGCGCCGGGCGGCGAGGGCCGCGTACGCGTCCGCCAGCTCGTCGATCCAGCGGTGCAGGTCGAACGACGCGATCACCTTCGCCCGCGCGGCGCGCCCCAGCGCCTGGCGCCGCGGCTCGTCCCGCAGGAGCGCGACGATGGCGTCGGCGAGCGCGGCGGCGTCGAGCGGCACCACCAGGCCGTTCACCCCGTCGTCCACGATGCGCCGCGCGTCGGGGTCGCGGTCGGCCGAGACGATCGGCGGCACGCCGCGCTCCATCGCCTCGAGCAGCGCGTAGTTGCAGAACACCAGGTCGGCGGGGAGGAGGTAGACCTTGGCGGCGGCGTAGTACGGCTCCACCTCGCTGGTGAAGGGGAGCACCTCCACCGAGCCGCCGAGCCCCAGCGCGTCGATCAGCTCCAGGATGGTGCGCTCGTAGTCGTTCAGCCCCGCGTAGAACACCCCCGCCGACGCCAGCCGGCCGGTGCCGCCGACCAGCCTGAAGCGCGCGCCGGGGACCCGCCGCACCACCTGCGCGGCGGCGCGCACCACCAGGTCCAGGTTCCTCCACTCCTTGAAGAAGTTGAGGAAGAGCACCTCGTCGGCCGCGCGCGCATACGTCGCCGGCTCGGCCCGGACGGGGATGGCGTTGGCCCAGAAGAGCCGGGGCACGGAGGGGCAGAGCCGCGCGAGCTGCTCCTCCATGTACACCTCCTTGTACACCACCAGCTGCGCCATGCGCAGCATGCGCACGAAGAGCCGGCGCTGCAGCGGGGTGTAGCGGGCGAACACGGGCGGGTACAGCTCGCCGCGGCACATCACCACCCGCGGCACCCCGCGCAGCGCCGCGTACAGCAGCATGGGGAAGAGCACCAGGAAGTTGATGGAGGTGTAGACCTCCACCACGTCGGGGCGCACCTCGGCGAAGCAGCGCCGGAAGGCGGCCCAGTACGCCAGCACCCCGCTCGGCCCCGCCGCCGGGTTGGGGGCCCGGTACACCCGCATCGGCGTCTCCCGGGCCACGTCGCGGGTGATGCCGCTGCGGTCGTCCACGAAGTAGTGCGTCTCGATCCCGCGGCTCTCCTCGAGCATGGCGTAGTGCCGCGCCACCTTCCCGCGCACGTGCTCCTCGCCGATCAGCAGGATGCGCAGCGGGCGGTCCGGCGTGGACGCGGCCTCGCGCGCCGCGGCGGGGGCGGGGGCGGCGAGCGTGCTCACGCGGCGCCCCCGGCCAGCGCGCCGGCGATGCGCGCCGCGGTGTCGCCCGCGCCGTAGGGGCTGGCCTCGCGCCCGGGGCGGCCGCGCGCCTCCAGCACCGCGGCGGCCAGCGCCGCGGCGCCCCCGGCGGGCGAGGCCAGGCGGTTCCACCCCAGCTCCACCAGCTCCACCCACTCGGTCTCGTCGCGCAGCGTCACGCAGGGCACCCGGTAGAAGAAGGCCTCCTTCTGCACCCCGCCCGAGTCGGTCGCCACCACGGCGGCGTGCCGCTCCAGCATCACCATGTCGAGGTAGCCCACGGGGGGAACGATCCGCACCCCGGGCTCCGCGGCGGGGTCGACCCCCGCGGCCGCCAGCGCGCCGCGGGTGCGCGGGTGCAGCGGGAGCACCACCGGGAGCACGCGCGAGACCCGCGCCAGCCCGTCGAACA
>DASYJZ010000267.1:0-5137 GCA_035995965.1 Longimicrobium sp.
CGCCGAACGCGGCATCGAGGCTGCCCGCCACGAGCTGACGAGCCAACACGGCGTACTGGAGCGGCTCGAACAACGCTCAGTCCACGACGTCGAAGTCCACCCAGATCGACAGGAACTCGTCTATCCCGATGCGTTCGGCCACGGCCGCGTAGCAGTCGAGCGTGGTGCGGGCGACGTGGTCCGTGCGGTCAGCCGGGACAACGACCTCGACGTAGCGACGTTCCGGGCGCACGCGGACGTGGGCGGCCCATCCGAACTGCTCCGCCGCCGCATCGAATGCTGCGGCCACGCATTGCCAATCCAGGTCCATGCGGCAGCCACCCGCGGGAGCGGGATAGTCGTCGACCTCGTCGACCAGCTCGTCCGCGGAGGTGTGGATCACCGAGATCATGGTGTGGCGGCCTGGGTGTCGGGTTGACATTCCTACCACTGAATCTAATCGCGTCTGGACGTGCCGTACAGACAACCGCACAAAGCGGCCACCGCCGCTCCCGCTGCGGAGAGGACACCTTCGCGATCACCCCGTTTCGCCGGATTCGGCGCGGTGGATGCCGGGGTCGGCGGAGTCGCCGCGGCGGCCGGAAGGGGAGTAGTAGCGCCGGAGCTGGGCGGCCACGCCGTCGAGGTCGGGGAAGAGCTTGCGCTCGTCCAGGGCGCAGAGGTCGAGCTGGTCGCGGACGTAGTTCAGCCGCTCCTTCGGGATCAGGAAGCGGGTGAGGGCGTGCGAGAGCCCCTCCTCGCCCAGGATCTGCTCGAACGAGCGGGTCCTGTCGGTGCTGATGGTGAAGGTCGCCGACTGCGCGATGATGCGGTCGTCCAGCGCCGGCGGGTCGAGCATGCAGACGAAGCGCGACTCGCCCGGGTGGGGACGCGCCATCAGCTCGCCGAGCGACGCGATGCCGCGAGCCTGGAGCATGGCGTCGAGGTCCTGCACCAGGAACGCCACCGGGGGAAGGCGGAAGTGCTCGTGCACCAGCCGCCAGTTGAGCCGCCACACCACCTTGTCGGTGTCCGGCGGGCCCGCCAGCGTGGCGAAGTGCGCGGCGATGAGCGGCGAGTAGCTCCAGTCCAGCAGCCGGGTGGGGACGCCGTGGTGCTGCGCCGACACCAGCAGCTCCCACTCGTCGCCCGGCTGGGAGCGCAGGAAGGGGCGGGAGTAGCGGATGAAGTTGCGCAGGACGTGCTCCTCCAGGTGCCCCTTGGTGTGCGGGGGGTGCGCGCCGCCCAGCCGGTCCAGGCTGGTGAGCAGCGGCCACCCGGACGCGCCCGAGCCGCGGTAGACGGAGGTGTCGCGGATGCGGCCGCTCACCGGGTCGTGCTCCCGCGGCGTCACCAGGTCCAGCAGCTCGCCCAGGCTGTCGACGCGCTCCTCCTCGATCCCCTCGAACGCGCTCGTCGTCATCGTAATCCGGTACCCGGTATCGGGTTGGAAGATTCGTTCCGCCTCGGAGAAGGCTGGCGCCGGGCACTCCGGTCCAGCCCGAAACAGGCTCGGGCGATGGGCCGTGCAAGATGTTTGCACGATGTTTTAGCTTGACAACTTCCTTGCAGACTGCGACCATATACCGTTGCAGGTCCCTCCGCTTCGCTCCTGCCGGAGCGCAGGCACGCTTCCGGTCTCGGAACGCGTCGCCGTCAGACACCAGATCATGGTTCCCCCGAGGCCTTATGCAGCGGTCAAACTTCGCATTGCTGTTGGTGCTGGGCGCCGCCGCCGCGTGCGCCGACGGCGGCACGCCGGTCGCGCCGGCCACCGCGCCGCGCGCCCCGGAGGGCCCGGCGGCGACGATCTTCGACGGCGCGCATGCGGGCGCGGGGTACGACTCGAAGTTCTTCTTCCTCCCCCCGATGGTGAAGAACCCCAGGGACGACAAGAAGGGGTCCGACGGGACGCTCTCTCCCATCGTGGAGGTGTGCGAGCTGACCGCCGCCAACGTCTGCGGCCGGCTGATCGACCGCTACGGGCCCACGGGCGGCTCCAAGACCAACGAGAACGTCCGCTGGCTGGGCAACCACTACCACGTGAACTTCCACGCCGGCTCCTACACGCTCGACGTGACGAAGCGCCTGCGGGTGACGGTGTTCGTGAACGGCCTCACCATGGGGTGGGCCGACGTCCTGGTCGCCAGCTCGTCGAAGGAGTTCCGCGGCGTCGCCGAGGACGAGTTCGTGACCATCACCACCTCGCAGACCCTGGCCATCAAGTTCCGCATCGGCGACGGGATCGCCGGGCGCATCACGCTCACGCCGCCCGTGCAGACGGTCTTCAAGGGGCAGACGGCGCAGTACGCGGCCGCGGTGACCGACCTGCACGGCCAGCCGCTGGGCGTGCCGATCACCTGGACTTCGTCCGACCCCACCATCGCCACCGTGGACGCGAACGGCAAGGTGACCACGTACCGCACGGGCACGGTCACCATCACCGCCGGCGCCGAGCGGGTGAGCGCCACGGCCACGCTGATCGTGAAGCCGCTGGTGGTGCGGGTGGACGTCACCTCGGTCACCATGGGCGTCGGCGGCACGCGCACGATGGTGGCGAACGCCTACGACGCGGCCGGGACCCTGGTGACCGGCGAGCCGGTGACCTGGAGCATCCGCGCCGCGGACGGCTCAATCGTGGAGCTGACCAGCACCTCCGGCGCCAGCGTGGTGGTGACGGGCCTCGGCGTGGGCGTGGCGGTGGCGACGGCGTCGGTCGCCGACGTCGCCGGCACGGGCACCGCCACGGTGACGACCAACGTGGAGCTGTCGACCATCTGCACCGGCGACGGGCTGCTGTACTTCGGCTCGACCACGATCCTTCCCACCGGCACCTGCGGGATCCGGCTGACGCCGGCGGAGATGTGGACGGCGGGCTCGGCCTGGTCGTCCAGCAAGCAGCCGGTGGCGGGCGGGTTCGAGGCGCGCTTCGCCATGCGGATGGGGAACCCGGGGCCGGCCGACCTGCTGGTGCAGGGGAACACCGCCCCCGGCGCCGACGGCATCGTGTTCGTGATCCAGAACGCGTCGCAGAACGCGATCGGCGGGCAGGGGATCGGCCTGGGCTACCAGGGGATGACGTCGAGCGTGGCGGTGGAGTTCGACACCTGGCTGAACCCGGGCGAGGGCGACCCCTCCGGCAACCACGTGAGCATCCACACCGGGGGGACGGGGGCGAACAACGCCGCCGAGTCGTACTCCATCGGTCTCGCGGAGATCGCCGGCGACCTGTACGACAACCAGGTGCACCAGGTCGTGATCCGCTACGTCCCCGGCACCATCACCGTCTCCCTCGACGGCGTGGTCATCCTCACGGCGCCGCTACGCCTGACCAACGTGGGCGGGAGCAGCATCCTGGACGCCGAGGGGAAGGCCTGGGCCGGCTTCACCTCCGCCACCGGCGGGGCGTACGGGACGCACGACATCCTGAGCTGGTCGATGACCACTCCCGCGCCCTGAGCGGGCTCGCGGGGGGACGACCGAAGCGCGGGGGGAGCCGAAGCGGCTCCCCCCGCGCTTTTCCATCCAGGATTCCCCCCAAACCCTCTCATTATCACCAGCCTCTGCAGGATTCGCCTCAGCGCCCATACCTGCGGAGCAGCCGCACGGGGCGGGTGACCGCCGCGAGCCCCCGGCCGGACGCGGCGTAGTCCTCGGGAGAGGCGACGAAGAGCGACCGCAGCAGGAACGCGAGCTTGGCCCCGGCGCCCCGGCGCAGGGCGACCTGCGCACGGAGGTACGACGTGGGCGAGCGGGTCCCCGCCAGCGTCAGGCCGGCCAGCCGGCCCGCCAGCGCGCGCGCGCCGCGATCGGGCGGAAGGCGCGCCCAGAGCGCCGGGGGAGCGGGGATGGCGAAGAGCGCTTCCGAGAGGAGGAGGCTCACCTGCAGCGCCCGCGCGCATCCCCAGGCCTGGGCGCGCGCGGAGGCCGCGTCCCACCCCTCCGGCGGGAGCGCGCGGGCGAGCATGGCGATCGCCAGGATGCCCTCCAGCGTGGGCCAGACGTCTTTCGAGGCATGGATCGACAGCGCGAGGAGGTGGTCTCCCGGCGCCAGCACCGGGATGGCGGCGCCGGCGGCGACGAGGGCCTGCCGCCGCTCCCACACGCCGTCGAGCTCCTCGGCGTAGCCGAAGACCCGCTTGCCGAACCGCCAGTGCAGCTCGACGACCACCGGCCCTCGCACGAGGGCCAGGTGGTGGCCGTCGCGGAGCGCCGCCGCGCGCGCTTCCGGGCTCCCGAACGGCTCCCCCGCGAACCCGAGCTCCGCGAGCGCCGCCACCGCCGCGTCCAGCGCAGCGGGCTCCACGACCAGGTCCAGGTCGCCGAAGCGGCGCAGCGCGGGGTCCCCAAACGCCTGGATGGCGAGCGCGGGGCCCTTGTAGGCGAGCACCGGCACCCCCCGCGCCTCCAGCCGGTGCAGGATTGCCAGGAGCTCGGCGGTGAGCGCCATCGCGGAGCGCGCGCCCGCGAGCACCCGCGGGCGGAGCGGCGCGAGGACGGCGGCGCCCGCCGCGCCGAACGAGCCGACGAACCGCGCGAGGAGAGGAAGCAGGGCGTGCCGCACGGCGAGGGCGTGGAGCCGTTCGGCATCCACGCCCACGAGGAGCTCCGGATCGGGAGGGCCGGGGGGCGCGAGCACCGACCGCGCGCACGCGAGCAGGAGCCGGTGCTCCCGCGACGGTACGGCCACGGCCGGCGGCGCCACCTCAGCCGGCGGCGAGGCGCGCGACCCGTTCCACCAGGTCGGGGAAGACGTCGCGGTCGCGGGGATACGACAGCCGCCAGACGGGGACGCCGGAGGCCAGGCGCGATCCCCACTCCAGATGGTGCCGGAGCCCGTCGGAGCCGCGGGCCAGGTCGTTGAAGGTGTTGGTGGTGAACGCCACGAAGGCGTCGCGTGGCGAGAGGGGCGCGAGCTCGACCGCCGCCTCGCCGCCGGTGGGGGGATGCAGCACCACCAGCGCGGCCAGTGGGACGGCCGAGCTCTGCATCGACGCCGGGGGGATGCGGAGGATGGCCTTGGGCGTGTCGGCGTTCATCGGCACGCGCGGCGCGCCGGGGCCGAAGAAGTGGTCGGCCATCTCCGGGTACAGCTTCATGCGGCCGGGGCCCGGGTGCGCGATCCACCCGTCCGGCGTCTCCTCCGTCACCAGCAGGT
>DASYJZ010000268.1:0-2970 GCA_035995965.1 Longimicrobium sp.
TGGGAGACGCACCCGCGCTGGCGCCTGGTGGTCGCCGCCAACCGCGACGAGTTCCACGCCCGCCCCACCGCCCCCGCGGAGTGGTGGCCGGTGGCGCCGGACCTGCTCGCGGGGCGCGACCTCAAGGAGGGCGGCACCTGGCTGGGGGTGACGCGCACGGGCCGCTTCGCGGCCGTCACCAACATTCGCGAGCCGCAGGGCCACCGCGAGGGTGCGCCGTCGCGCGGACATCTTCCGGGGAACTTCCTGCTGAGCCGCGCGCCGTCGCTGGGGTACCTGGCGGGGCTGATGCCGCGCGCGATGGCCTTCAACGGCTTCAACCTGCTGGTGATGGACGGCGTCACCCTCGCCTGGTACTCCAACCGGGAGGCAGGGATGCGCACGCTGCCGCCGGGCGTCTACGGCGTGAGCAACCACCTGCTCGACACCCCGTGGCCCAAGGTCGTGCGCGGCAAGGACGACCTCCGTGCCGCGCTCTCGCTGGACGACGGCGACGAGCTCGAGGCGCGGCTGTTCGAATCGCTTGCGCGCCGCGACCCCGCGCCGGACGCCGAGCTGCCGCGGACGGGCGTGGCGGAGGAGCTGGAACGGGCGCTGTCGAGCGTGTTCATCGCCACGCCGGAGTATGGGACGCGCAGCTCCACCGTGCTCCTGCTCGGGCGCGACGGCGAGGCGCGAATGACCGAGCGCACCACCACCCTGCCCGGCGCCGAGGGATTCACCGAGGTCCGCCACCGCTTCCGCGTCGGCGAGCCGGCCGCCGCCCCGGCAGGGTGAGCGGCGGATGGGGATCTCACCCTACATCCGCGAGCTGCGGGGGCTCATCGGCACGCGGCTGCTGCTCCTCCCCGCGGTCGCGGCGCTGATCCGGGACGAAGACGGGCGCATCCTCCTGCAGCGCCGCGCGGACAACGGGCGCTGGAACCTTCCCGCCGGCGCCGTCGACCCGGGCGAGTCCCCCGCCGACGCCGTGGTCCGCGAGGTCGGCGAGGAGACGGGGCTGCGGGTGCGGCCGGTGCGCGTCGCCGGCGTCTTCGGCGGACGCGACGGGCTCCATCACCGCTACCCGAACGGCGACGAGGTGGAGTTCACCGCCATCGTGTTCGAGTGCGTCGTGGCAGGCGGCTCTCTCCAGCCGGAAGACGACGAGACGTCCGAGCTGGGCTGGTTCCACCTCCACGAGCGCCCGCCGCTCACCGTCGAGTACCCGCTCGAGGAGATGCTGTCCGCCGGGCCGGCCGTCTTCCGTCCCGTCGGCGACCGTCCCGCGTGATCGCCCCGCGATCCATCCCGCTCTCCGTCATCATCCCCACGCTGAACGAGGGAGAGGCGATCGGCGAAACGCTCGCCGCGCTCCAGCCGCTGCGCGCCCGCGGCTGCGAGGTGATCGTCGCCGACGGCGGGAGCGCGGACAACACCGTCTCGCTCGCCCGACCTATGGCGGACGGGGTCGTCGTCTCGGAGCCGGGCCGTGCGCTTCAGCAGAACGTCGGCGCGTCCGTGGCGAGCGGCGAGATCCTCCTCTTCCTCCACGCCGACACGCGTCTTCCCACGGACGCGGATATGCTGATCGAGGACGGGCTGCGGCGCGCGGGGAGGGGATGGGGACGCTTCGACGTGCGCCTGAGCGGGCGCCCCCCGCTGCTGCGCGTGATCGAGCGGATGATGGACGTCCGCTCGCGCTTCTCCGGCATCGCCACCGGCGACCAGGCGATCTTCGTGCGGCGCGACTGGTTCGTCGCGGTGAGAGGCTTCCCGGAGATCCCGCTGATGGAAGACGTGGCGCTCTCGAAGGCGCTGAAGCGGCTCGGGCCGCCGCTCTGCCTGCGGGAGACGGTCACCACCTCGAGCCGGCGCTGGGAACAGCGCGGCGTCTGGCGCACCATGCTGCTGATGTGGCGCCTGCGCCTGGACTTCTGGCTCGGCGCCGACCCCGCCCACCTCGCCGACCGCTACCGCTAAAGCTAAAAGCATCTCACGCTCTGCGTGAGATGTCTTTTGCTTTTTTATCAGCGGCCGATGCGCTCTTCGTCGGGGATCAGCGACTTGTGGATCCCCATCGCCGCGCGAGTGCCCTCGTAGGCGGCGCGGATCACCAAGCGCGTGCCGGGGGTGATGTCGCCGGCCGCGTAGACGCCGGGGACGCTGGTCGCGAAGTCCTTGTCGACCTGGATGATCCCTTCGTCATCCACCTCGCACCCGGCGTCCTGCGGCAGCGTGGAGCCGGGGCCGCACGCCACGTGGAAGAAGAGCGCGTCGAAGGGCTCGCTGGTGCCGTCGTGGAAGGTGACGCGCTCCAGCCTGCCGTCCGTCCCCTCCATCGCGGTGATCGCCTTCCGGTTCACTCCGATCCCGTGCTCCTTGAGCGTCGCCACCGCCTCCCCCGACATGTCCTGGGGATGGCTGTGGGTGAGCACCGTCAGGTCGTCGGTCCAGATCAGAAAGTACAGCGCGTACTTGGCGATCGACTCGCCCCAGCCGATGATCCCCACCCGCTTCCCCACCACCGACGGCCCGTCGCAGTCCGGGCAGTGCCAGATGCTGGTGCCGTAGAAGTCGTCGAAGCCTGGGACCTCGGGCACGATGTCCTTGAGCCCGGTGGCGAAGAGCACGCGCCGCGAGCGGAACACGCGGTCGTCGCCCAGCGTCACGCGAAAGTCGTCGCAGGCGCCGTCCACCGTCTTCACGATCGCCGGCTCCAGCTCGGCGCCGGCGTTGGTCGCATGCACCCGCCCGATGCGGCGCAGCTCCAGCGGCGGCGGATCGTCCACGCCGAAGTAGCCGTGGACCGCCCAGGTCTCCTTGTTGCGCGGATCCTGCGCGTCGAAGAGGCGCACCGAGCGCCGGTAGCGCGCCAGCCACAGCGCGGCGGCGAGCCCCGCGGGCCCGCCGCCGATCACGATCACGTCGTACGTCTGGTCGCTCGTGCTCTCGTCCGTCATTCACACCGCCCGTGTGTCCATCGTGTGT
>DASYJZ010000269.1:0-4947 GCA_035995965.1 Longimicrobium sp.
GGATTTTGCGCGTCTTCGGCAGGCCTCGGAAGCACTCGTCGTGGGGTCGTCGCGCGGCCGTAACGGAGCGTGACGAGGCTGTGGAAACGGGCTGGGGAAAGGCCGTGGAGAACGTGTGGGGAAGTGGGGCGCGGCGTGGGAATGTGGAGCCGGTGGAGAACGCGGGTGGTTTCCCACACCGCCCTCCACAGCCGGCGAGGGGGCGCAGGACGTTGCGCCGCAGGGGGATGGAGAGGGGCGGAGGCGGTTCTCCACGGTTCCACACCCTCTACTACTACTGCGGGATCTTAACCCTAAACTGTCACTAGTATCGTTTCCGGTGGATAAGCTCCGGAACCTCCAGCCCAGGGCGCGGACAGCGTATGCGATTCACCATCACGCGTGAGAACCTCCAGCAGGGCCTGGGCGCGGTCGCGGGGAGCATCCCCACCCGCACCACGCTCCCCGTGCTCTCGAACATCCTGGTCGAGGCCGAGGACGGCGCGGTGCGGCTCAGCGGCACGGACCTGGACACCGCGGTGTCGGTGCGCGTTCCCGCCGAGGTGGCGGAGCCGGGGGCGATCACCGCGCCGGCGAAGAAGCTCCAGGAGATCGCACGCGAGCTCCCCGGCGCCACCGAGATCACCACGCAGGGCGACTCGATCCTGATCTCCAGCGGGCGCAGCCGCTTCAAGCTGAACGGGCTGCCCAAGGACGAGTTCCCGGCCTTCCCCAAGGTGGACTTCGGGGGGAGCTGGCGGGTGACGGGGGCCGACCTGCAGCGGCTGATCACGCACGTGTCGTTCGCCGCCAGCACCGAGGAGACGCGGCCGATCCTGAACGGCGTGCTCTGGCAGCTGCACGACCACGACATGCGCATGGTGGCCACCAACGGGCACCGCCTGGCGAAGATGACGCTCCCGGTGGAGGCCGGCGGCGACGCGGCCGCGGCCGAGCTGATCGTGCACCCGCGGGCGCTGCAGCAGGTGCAGCGGCTGTTCGCGGGCGACGCGTCGGTGGAGGTGGCGAAGAGCGAGAACCACCTGGGCTTCCGCAGCGCCGACGTGCAGGTGTACACCCGGCTGATCGAGGGGCCGTATCCCAACTTCGAGCAGGTGATCCCGAAGGACAACGACAAGAACATGGTGGCCGACAAGGCCGCGCTGCAGGGCGCGGTGCGGCGGATGGCGATCGTGGCGAGTGACCAGACGCACCGCATCCGCATGTCGCTGGGCGGCCCGATGCTGAAGTTCAGCGTGGAGAGCCCGGACCTAGGCGCGGCCAGCGAGGAGCTGCCGGTGGAGTACGAGGGCGACCCGCTGGAGATCGGCTTCAACGCGCAGTACCTGCTGGAGCTGCTGCGCTACATGCCGACGGACGAGGTGAAGATGACCTTCAAGGCGCCCGAGCGCGCGGCGACCATGCAGCCGCTGGGGAACGAGGATACGCCGGACTACCTCTGCCTGGTGATGCCGCTGCGGCTGCTGAGCTGATTCCGCCCGGAATCACTTGACCGCGGCGCCCGGAGACCGAGACTCGGTTTCCGGGCGTCGTCCTTTGGTCTCGTTCAGGGGCCGGGTCAGCTTTCGTCTCACGCAGAAGCGCGGAGGAACAGAGAGAACGGCAACATCACGGGAATCCGTCAGCTCCTCGTCGTCTGCGCGGCTCGCCCCCAGCGATCGCCAGGCTTCTTCACGTAATTCGCCCACACATAGTCCCAGGGAATCACGAGGGGGCACAATACGAGTCCCCCCAGGCACTCCTTGACGGTCTGCATCGTTTCCGGGTCGATCCGATGGGCCTGCCAGAGCGGGAGCGCGATCGCCACCAGCCAGATCGCTTTCCAGAGCAGCTCGAAGAGAAGCAGCGGCAGCATCTTCAGGGGATAGCGAACCCCCAGCGCCATCAGCACCGACAGGGCCGCCAGCAGGCTGCAGGCGACGCCGTGCATCAGGCCCCAGGGCTGGTGATTGAACATCAGGGGCCAGATCATGGATCCCAGCCCGACGGTGATGAGCAGATACAGGCCTCTCATCAGGTACAGGCGGAGCGTGGATACTTCAGTCATCGGACGAGCCTTCCTTGGTTTAAGGTGCATGGGCAGGGGTGTGGTGTGGTGATATACTTGACTATAACACTTTAAGTTTCAGGGGACTCCGCGAGCCCACGTTGCAAGTCGGTTCCGGGGCGCTTTCTCGGGTTTCGTCCGGGAGCAGGCTCAGCTTCGTCTCACGCAGAGCCGCGGAGGAAGAACAGAGAGGACCGGAAACGGTAACGGCCTTGACGGCGGGGGCCGGGGCGCGTACTCTGGAAACGATTACTGTAAACGGTTACAGTCTCTCCAGGTGAAGGCGCGTCCATGCGCGTGACCATCCGGGAGGTCGCCCGCGCGGCCGGGGTATCGGTCGCCACGGTGTCGCGGGTGCTGAACGAGAGCGGGCCGGTCGCGGGCGAGACGCGCGACCGCATCCGCCGCGTGGCGGGGGAGATGCGCTACATCCCCAACGACGCGGCGCGCTCCCTGAGCATGCGCCGCACGGGGACGCTGGGGGTGCTCCTCCCCGACCTCTACGGCGAGTTCTTCTCCGAGGTCATCCGCGGGCTCGACCAGGCGGCCCAGCGCGCCCGCTTCCATCTCCTCCTCTCCAGCTCGCACAACAACCGGCACGACATCGAGGCGGCGCTGCAGGCCATGCGCGGCCGCGTCGACGGCCTGGTGGTGATGTCGCCGCACATCGACGTGGCGGTGCTCGCCGCCAACCTCCCCGAGAGCCTTCCCGCGGTGATGCTGAACACGCCGCAGTCCACCAGCGAGTTCGACACCCTCAGCGTGGACAACTTCGGCGGGGCGCGGGCGATGGTGGGGCACCTGGCGGGGCACGGGCACCAGCGCATCGCCATGGTCCGCGGGCCCCAGCCGAACCACGACGCCGAGGAGCGGCTCCGCGGCTACCGCACGGCGCTGGTGGACGCGGGCATCACGCCGGACGCGGCGCTCGAGGCGGAGGGAGACTTCACCGAGGAGAGCGGCTACCGCGCCGTCCGCCGGCTGCTGGAGCTCCGCCGGCCGCCGACCGCGATCTTCGCCGCGAACGACTCCACCGCCATCGGGGCGATGAGCGCGCTGCGCGAGGCGGGTGTCTCCGTCCCCTCGGCGATGGCGGTGGCGGGGTTCGACGACATCCCCATCTCCCGCTACCTCACGCCGGCGCTCTCGTCGGTGCGCGTGTCGATCAACGACCTGGGAGCGCGGGCGATGGAGCAGCTGGTGCGCGCCGTGGAGGAGCAGAACCGCCACGAACGCGTCCACCAGACGCTCCCCACCACGCTGGTGATCCGCGACTCGTGCGGGGTTCACGGCGGCGACAGGGGATGATGAGTTTCCTCTCGGCGATCGTTGTCGTAGCGCTGCGGCGGCTTAGTTCAGAGGGCCGGCTATAGATCCTTCGGCCTGTCGGCTGTAGCGCGCGCTGAGGCTCAGGCGTGGCCGGCCTCAGGATGACGTCCATGGGAAGAAACGCCCGAGAGAATTCGGCCGAGCAATTTGGCCGTTAAGCTGGCAAATGCGGGCGGGGCGCCCGCGGCAGGTTTCGGCAGGAAGTCGGGAATCCACCCTCAGGAGACGCGGACGATGAGAAACGGAGCAGGGATCGGCACGCTCGTACGGGCGTGCATCGGGGCCTGTCTACTGGCCCTGGGGGCGGCGGGGGCGGGGGCGGCGCAGAACACGACGGCCAACGTGCGCGGCTACGTGCGCGGCACGGGGGGCGCGGAGGTCGCCGGGGCCACGGTGACGGCGCGCAACACCGAGAACGGGCTGCAGCGCTCCGCCAGGAGCAACGCGAGCGGGTTCTACCTGATCCCGGGGCTGCCGCCGGGCACCTACCAGCTCTCGTCGCAGATGATTGGCCAGGGCCAGCAGAGCCGCACCATCCAGCTGCTGATCGGCCAGACGGTGGACGTGAACTTCGCGCTCTCCGCGGCGCCGGTGCAGCTCGCCGGGATCACGGCGGTCGCCGAGCCGGTGGGGGAGACCCGCAGCTCCGAGGTGGCGACCAACGTCACCCGGCAGCAGGTGGAGAACCTCCCCACCCCCGACCGCAACTTCCTCGGGCTCGCGGTGCTCGCCCCGGGGACGCAGCTCCAGGGCGACTCGCTGGGCGGCACGCGCCGCACCTTCACCGCGGGCGCGCAGGGCGCGGACCAGGTGAACGTGTTCATCGACGGCGCGAGCTACAAGAACGACATCCTGCAGGGCGGGGTGGCGGGGCAGGACGCCAGCCGCGGCAACCCCTTCCCGCGCAACGCCATCCGCGAGTTCCGCGTGATCACGCAGAACTTCAAGGCCGAGTACCAGAAGGCGTCGAGCGCCATCATCACCGCGTCGACGGAGTCGGGAACGAACACCTGGGTGACCAGCGGCTTCATGAACTACCAGCCGGCCCGCTGGGTCGCCCTGGACACCTTCCAGCTCAAGGCCCGCCGCGACAACCCCGGTACCTTCTCGCAGCAGAGCTTCCGCCGCTACCTGTACGGCGCCAGCGCGGGCGGTCCGATCATGCGCGACCGGCTCTTCTTCTTCGGCTCGTTCGAGCGCAACGACCAGAACCGCGGCCGGCGCGTGGAGATCGTGCCGCCCACCGGGTACCCGGCGCTCGACACGGTGAACTTCGCGCAGTACAACGGCGAGTTCGCCGAGCCGTTCCGCTCCACGCTGGTCTTCGGCAAGCTGAGCTACCACCACACGCCCAACTCGCTGTTCGACCTGAGCTGGCACATGCGGCACGAGAACGACGTCCGCGACTTCGGCAACCTGACCGCGTTCCAGAGCGCCACGCGCTTCCGCAACGACGTGAACACGGGGATCCTGAAGCACAACTGGGTGCGCGGCAACCTGCTGAACGAGGCCACGCTCAGCTACCAGAACTACAAGTACAACCCCACGCCGAACGACCCGGGCACGGTGCA
>DASYJZ010000270.1:0-2681 GCA_035995965.1 Longimicrobium sp.
CTGACGGCGAATGTAGCATCAGGAGAACCGGAATTGGGAAGTTTTCCCAATAGAATCGATGCTTTTCGTCTGGACTAAAATGCCAGTCACCGCCTTCGCCCTTCAAGTAAGAAGAGCCGCTCTTCACCTGCACTGCCACAATCCTGCCTGTTGCGTGTCCTTCATCGTCCACGAGCTCGATCTGGCCGTCGATCCCCACGTCATGCAGCGGCTGCTCCCGCCAGATCAGACCGAGCCGATTCACCTCGCTCGCAACGCTGACAATGCCCGCGCGCTCTTTCCACAGGGTTTCCGGTACCGACGGGAGCGTCATGCTGGCCGACACTGAATGGTGAAAAAGGTTCGGGTCGACTTGAACGAGGAGATCAGACCTTGGAGAACTCCGTCTCGATCGTGTCGATGCCGTCTGGGCTTGGCACGAAGTACATGTCACCAAAGATGTTTGGCGCTTCCAGGTGCAAGCTGCGAAGTACCGCACCCGCCAGGCGACGAATTTCCAAATCGGCGCTTCCGCTCCCACGCATTTCACAAAAGTGCCGTAGCGCCCTCGCGTTCCCGGTAGCAACGATTTTGGTTTCAGCGGAGTTCGGCAGCACCGCACGAGCGGCCTGGCGTGCCCGCTTCTTCCGCATCGTTATGGGCCCATCGTCCCCCACTTTCTCCGTAACTCCAGTCAGCAAGCGTTGATATGAGGCAAGCGAGCGTTCGCACGCCTCGAGCCATTCGTCGAATTCCGGTGTCCCTTCCTCGATCTCAGGCGGGAGCACGAACCCGATCTGGGATTCGTCCACGTAGCGCTGGCTGAGCTGGGAGTACCCCATCCCCGCGCGATGGCGGATCAGCTCATGGGTGAGCGAGCGGCTCACACCCTCGAAGAGAAAGCTCCACACGGCATGCTCCAGCACGGAGCCGTGCTTCGTCTTCAGGATGTTGGAGAGGTACGCCTGGTTCGTCGTCCGGCCCGGGATGCTCTTGTGTCCGCCCTCAAGCCCCGCGTCCTCTCCGAAGCTGAGGTAGCAGAGGCGCCCCGCGAACTCGGCCAGTGCCTCGCCCGCGACCTCGCTGTCGCTCTGCCACTTGATGTGCGGCGGGACGGTGAACTGCTGGCGTGCGAGGACGGCGACGCGGGGCTCTCGGAAGATGTGCATCGAGGTGTCTGCAAGGGTGGACGCGAAGGCGAAGAAACTAGGACTCACCCTCGGCTCGGACAACCGCCGCGCCTCCTCCGCGTCTCTGCGGCGCTGCGTGAGACCCTGCCGTTGCTGTATCGCGGTTGCGCGCGGCGTCCCGCGCAACGCAGGTTGTGCGCGCACCTGAATGGGAGAAGGCTGGATTTGCGCATCGCCTCGCTGCTGTCGAGCGCCACGGAGATCGTGTACGAGCTGGGGCTGCAGGAGCACCTGGTCGCCATCTCGCACGAGTGCGACTGGCCCCCCGAGGCGCTCACGCTGCCGCGGCTGAGCCGGGTGCGCTTCGACCCGCAAGGCCTCACCAGCGCGGAGATCGACGCCGAGGTGCGGCGCTGCATGCTGGAGCACGGCAGCGTCTACGAGGTCGACGTGCGCGCGCTCGCCGATGCCCGCCCCGACCTCGTCCTCACCCAGGCCGTCTGCGAGGTGTGCGCGGTGCCGACGGCGTCGGTGCACGAGGCGGTGGCGGGGCTCGCCCGCCCCCCGCGCGTGCTCTCGCTGGACGCGCACACGCTGGAGGAGATCATCGCCAGCGTGGGCGACGTCGCAGAGGCGTCAGGAGAGCCGCGGATCGGAGCGGAGACCGCCGCGCGCCTGCGAGAGCGCATCGAACGCGTACGCGACGCCGTCGCCGGCCGGGCGCGGCCGCGGGTGCTGGCGCTGGAGTGGCTCGATCCGCCGTTCGCGCCCGGGCACTGGATCCCCGAGATGATCGAGCTCGCGGGCGGCGAGAGCCTGATCGGCGCTGTCGGCGGGCACTCGGTGGAGGTGCCGTGGTCCGGCGTGGACGGGCTCGACCCGGACCGGCTCCTGCTCGTCCCCTGCGGCTACGCGCTGGACCAGGCGCGCGAGGACGCGGCCCGCGCCCGCGAGCGCCTGCGCGCCGCCGCGCCGCGCGCGGTGGAGAGCGGAGGCGCGGCGATCGGCCACAGCGCGTACTTCAGCCGCTCCGGCCCGCGCGTGGTCGCCGGGATGGAGGCGCTCGCCGCCTGGCTGCACCCTGATGCCTTCCCCGCCAGCGACCCCAGCGGCATCCTCGAACGCTGGCGGTGACCGGCCACAGCCAAGCACTTGGCACTTGGCACTTGGCACCTGGCACCTGGCACCTGGCACTTTCGCACTCCGTCGAGGGCGCGCGCCTTGCAACCGCCCCGAACACCGGCGCCACCCGCCGCACCACCCCGAACGAGGGCAACCGATGCGTCTTCCGACCCGCATCCACGGCGTACTGGACTACACGGTGGGCGCGCTGCTGATCGCGCTCCCCTTCCTGCTGGGCCTGGGCGGGGGCGCGCAGACGTGGGTGCCCGTGGCGCTGGGCGGCGCGGTCCTCGTCTACAGCCTGTTCACCGACTACGAGTTGGGCGTGGTGAAGCGGCTGCAGATGCCGGCGCACCTCTGGCTGGACGGGCTGGGCGGCGTGCTGCTGGCCGTCTCGCCCTGGCTCTTCGGCTTCGACAGCGAGGTCTGGATCCCCCACGTGGCGCTCGG
>DASYJZ010000271.1:0-10928 GCA_035995965.1 Longimicrobium sp.
GGTACCGCCATCGCTGATGCAGCCACAACCCTCGTCGTAGCAGGTGCTGGCGGTGATGTCGAACCCGCGCACCGTGCCCCGCGGCCGCTCCGCTGCACTCGTGTCGAACGACTCCACGGCGAGCTGGTCGAGGTCGAGGGAGAGCTTCTTCATCGCTCCTGCTCCTGCTGAGGGGAACGGTCGGCCCTGGGTGCCGGGGCGCGTCCCCGTCAGACACCAATTGGACGCGAAGAGTTCCTTTCCCGCGACAAAACACACGACGCCTTGTAGTGCTTCTCGGTAGGAAGCGAAGAGCGCGTGCCACTGGAATTGGGCGTTGCCGCATGACGCAGCTAGACCGCCGCCACCCTGAGCCGAGGTTGAGCAGGGCCGTGTTTGTGTTAGGTTTCCAGCGGCGGCTCAACTTTACGTCTTTGATTGCGGAGAGAACCGATGATTTCTCGTCACGCTGTGAAGTGTGATCATTGTGATACGGTGACAATGCTGCGGATCGGTGTCGGGTACGAGGAAAATCAGTCATTTGAGTTTGATTGCTCCGAATGCCTACAGTCGATCAAAGGACATCTCCCTCTCGATCAAACGAACTATCGAGTGGGCACCCTTCACGTTACCGGCGCGACCGTTGTCGGCACCAACGAACTCCCTGCCGACTTTAGGGAGTATCCTCATGTCATCACTATCAACCCCGATTTCCCGACACCTGCGGAGGACGCGTTTAGCCCGTTCATCGCAGCGTTCCAGCGACATGGGTTCCAAGGCCTCCGCGAGCGGACCCGCCGCGCAGGATTGGCCGCACAGGCCTCGCGTGAACAGGGCGATCTAAAGCGAGTCATTCATAATTACCAGCAGGAGCGGTGGGTCCCGTTCGGGGCAAGCGTTCGCGAGTTCTTGCCTGACGCGAAGCTTGAGCGGCAGATCGACCGAAATCGGGCGCTGTACCAGATCCTGGAGTCCTACTTGGCGCCATTCGCATCTTCAAAGGATCATGTTCGCTTGATTGAGTTTTTCACGGACCACGTCAACGGGTTGGCCCAGGCGGACGCGGGACGCTTGCAGGTGATGATTGAGAAACTACTCGGCCTCGGTGTGCTGCAAGACGTCCAGCGGAGTGCACTCGACGCGACTGTCAGGCTGTTTGAGGTGTTCGATGAGTTTCGCCCAGTTCTGACCGATTGGGATCCTGAAAATCCGGACGCTTCCTTTCCAGCCGAGTTGGTCGTGACAGGTAAAGCTCGTTTTCATGAGGTGAAGTCGCTCTACGTCGACGCATACGAGACCTGCGCCCGAGGCCTAACAATTGTCGCTTCACTCATCAACCTTTCACGTCGAGGAGATCCGGACAGCTTCCTCCCGCACCCGACCTTTGGTAAAAAGAAGGCGATCCCGTTCGCGTCTAGCATAGCAGACTTCCACCAAAAGGCGCATGGGGCGAAGCTGCCGATGATGGCGGAGGAACAAATATTCTTCGACTGGCTCAACGGAGCCCTGGACTCTCAGTTGCGGAACGCGATTGGACACAACACCGTCAAATACAGACGAGATGCAGACCAAATCCAGTATGCGACTGACCGGCAAGCGACAAAATGGAAGACCATCACCTACGGCGAGTTTCTCTTCAGAATACTCCGCGTCGTCCTGCGCGCTCACCAAATGAACCACCTCGTGAAGATCCTCTACGTGTCGCGGTTCTTCCATCTGGGGGATGTGGATCTTTCGACTCCCACTGAGGCACCGAGTGCGTCCGAGGAGGGATCTGCGACGTAATAGATTTCGGCGAGGGTTCATCTGCGCTAACTTTCGTCGTGCGTCTCCCGTCCTTTCGTCGCGGAGCCTGTATGCGCCCCCTTCTCTCGCTTCCGATGCTGCTCGCCTCCGTCGCGGCCGCGCTGCCGATGCACGTGGCCGCGCAGCGCTACGCGCGCCCGGTGGGCGACGCATCGGCGGTGGATACCACGGTGGCGTTCGAGACGGGCGACGTGATCCACGTCACGACCTATCCCAAGATGTCGACGGGGATCGAGCTCTGCGGGACGGTGGCGCGCGGGCTCAAGTGGGGGAAGATGCTGTTCGCCCGCACCGACGCGGAGACGAACAGCGCGCAGCAGGCGGTGGTGAGCTTCCCCTCCAGCGGCGCCTCGCCGCTGTGCCAACTGCACCGCCCCAGCGGCGGCGACTGGCTGGTGGTGACCTTCTCCCGCCCCATCCGCGACGAGGTGGGGCGGATCGGCCGCATCACGGTGGGGCAGGTGGTGCTCCCGCGCACGCCGCTGGAGGGACGCCGCGTGACCTTCACCTGGACGCGTGAAGGGCCGTTCGACGTCCCCAGCGTGACCCCGGCGCCGAGTACGCTGGGGCCGCCGCGCCCGTGAGCGGGCGAGCCGCGGGCGGGAGAGCGCCTGGTGTGCAGGCGGGAGGTCACCGCTTCGATCCGCCAGGGCCACGCTCACAGGACCCCGGTGGCGACGGCCATCCCCGCTGACTTCCATGGACATTCTCGTCCTCTCCCAGGCGCAGGTCGAGGCACTGCTTCCGATGCCCGACTGCATGGAGGCTGTCGCCGCCGCACTGCGGGCGCTCTCCGCCGGCGACGCGCGGCTGCCGCTGCGCACCATCGTGCCGCTCCCGGACGGCCGCGGCGTGTTCGGCGCGATGCCCGCCTGGGTCGGGGAGCCCGCGACGCTCGGGATCAAGGTGATCACGGTCTTTCCCGGGAACGAGGGGTCGGGGCTGGACTCCCACCAGGGCGCGGTGCTGCTCTTCGAACCCACCGACGGCCGCCTGCTGGCGGTGCTCGACGCCAGCGCCATCACGGCCATCCGCACCGCCGCCGCCTCGGGGGTCGCCACGCGGGCCCTGGCGCGCGAGGGCCCGGCCGACCTCGCGCTGCTGGGTGCGGGGGTGCAGGCGCTCACGCATCTGGAGGCGATGCGCGTGGCGCGGCCGCTGGCGCGGATCCGCGTGTGGAGCCGGCACGCGGAGCGGGCGCACGCCTTTGTCCGGACCGCGCGCGAGCACCTGGGCGAGACGGTGGAACCGGTCGAACGGGCGGAAGATGCGGTGCGGGGTGCTTCGCTGGTGTGCACCGTCACCTCGTCCCGTGAGCCGGTGCTGCGCGGCGAGTGGCTGGCGCCGGGCGCGCACGTGAACGCGGTGGGCGCCAGCCAGCGGTCGGCGCGTGAGCTCGACGCCGAGGCGGTGCGCAGGGCGCGGCTCTTCGTGGACCGGCGGGAGTCGGCGCTGGCCGAGGCCGGCGACTTCCTCCAGGCCCGTGACGAGGGCGTGGTGGGGGACGACCACATCGTCGCCGAGCTGGGCGAGGTCCTGCTCGCCAGAAACCCGGGGCGGCGATCGCCGGAGGAGATCACCCTCTTCAAGTCCGTGGGGGTGGCCGTGGAGGACCTCGCGGCCGCACGCGTGGTCTACGCGCGGGCGGTCGCCGCGGGCACGGGGACACGGGTGGAGCTGGGCGGCGAGCGGCGCCGCGACTAACGGGACGGCGCACGCGCACGCCGCGGCACGACGACGTCCGAACCTTCACGGAGGCAGCATGCCGGCAGCGGTCCGCGAACTCTCCGCCCCCACCCTCGACGAGGTGCGCGACGCAGCGCGGCGGCTGCGTGGGGTCGCGCTGCGCACGCCGCTGGTACGGCTCCACCTCCCGGCCGGCGCCCCCGAGGTGTGGCTGAAGCTCGAGAACCTGCAGCCGATCGGCTCGTTCAAGCTGCGGGGTGCCGGCAACGCGATGCTGAGCGCGCCGCGCGACCTGCTGCAGCGCGGCGTCTACACCGCCAGCGCCGGCAACATGGCACAGGGCGTGGCGTGGCTGGCGCGCGAGCTCGGCGTGCCCTGCACCGTGGTGGTTCCCGACCACGCCCCACAGACCAAGCTGGCGGCCATCGAGCGCCTCGGCGGCCGTACGGTGAAGGTCCCGTTCGACCGCTGGTGGCAGGTGCTGGTGGAGCACGAGTACCCCGGGATCGAGGGGGTCTTCGTGCACCCGGTGTCGGATCGGGCGGTGATGGCCGGCAACGGCACCGTCGCGCTCGAGATCCTCGAGGAGTTGCCGGACGCCGACGCGATCCTCGTCCCCTACGGCGGTGGCGGGCTGTCGGTGGGGATCGCGGCGGCCACCCGCGCGTTGAGACCCGGGGCGAAGGTGTATGCCTGCGAGGTGGAGACCGCCGCGCCGCTGCGCGCCTCGCTGGCGCAGGGGCGGGCGGCGGTGTGCGAGTATGTCGCCAGCTTCGTGGATGGCATCGGGGGGAAGAGCGTACTCGCCGAGATCTGGCCGCTGGCGAGCACCCTGCTGGCGGGAGCGCTGGCGGTCTCGCTCGAAGAGGTCGCGGCCGCGATCCGGCTGCTGGTCGAGCGGACCCACGTGGTGGCAGAGGGAGCGGGGGCTGCCTCCGTCGCCGCAGCCCTCAAGGGCGTCGCGGACGCGCGGCGGGTGGTGTGCGTCATCTCGGGCGGCAACATCGACCCGGCGAAGCTGGCCCGGATCCTCGTGGGCGAGCTGCCATAGGCGGTCGCGAGAGCACGGCCAGAGAAAAGGCGCGTCGGAATCCTGTCTTCGCCGGTTCCCCGGCGGGTTGAGGAAAGGCCGCATTTCCGTTAGATTCCAAGCCTGAAGGGGCCTTAGCTCAGCTGGGAGAGCGCCTGCTTTGCAAGCAGGAGGTCACCGGTTCGATCCCGGTAGGCTCCATGGACCTCCAGGTCGCGCACGACGCGCTCGCCGGCAATTTCCGGCGAGCGCGTTGGTGCGTTCGGTACTGAGCTCGGCGAAAAGGCTTCACCCGAACCTCGGCGGTGCGCGTCTCCAGCGCCTTCACCGCCGCGAAGTTGACGCCGTCGCACACCTGGAGCTGGCTCGATGCTCCGCCGATGCACGTCGGCCGGGTCCCGTCCCTTCGTCGTCCAGGGCCGATGCGTCGGTGGGTCGGTTCGATCGTCGGCGATCCCATGGGTTCGTTCCTGGCAAGGATGAACGTGCGTCCGCACCGGTCCCGCCGCGGTTCACATCCGAAGCAGGCCCCGGCCCGGGGACCGAACACCGCGAGGCTAGGAGAGTCGCCGGGGCTCCCGTATCTTCGCGGGGACGGTCCGTTCGCGCGGAATTCGCCGGCGGCGCCGTCTTTCCCCGAGGATGATCATGGGCGTGCCTCGATTCAGGCGCGCGGCTCTTCAGTTCCGCCCCGATCCGACCTCCCTCCCTGGGACGGGTACCCTTGGCCGCTCTCACCGTCGTCCTCCTCCTCGCCCAGTCCGCGGCGGTGCCCGCGCCCACCGGACAGCTCGTCCTCGGCGAGACCTCCATCCGCGCGGGGCGGAGCGTGCCCGCGCTGCTGGTGGTGTCGGCGCCGGACACCGTGGCGTCGCTCCCCTACGACGCCATCGTCGCGGCGCTTCCGGGGGGGCTCATCTGGTTGCGCGCGGTGGACGAGGGATGCACCGACCGGCCGCCGCCCGATGCCCGCGCCGCGATCGAGCTGAGCGGCTCCGTGCACGGCGACACCCTCATCGCCCTCTGCGTGCAGCGGCGGGACGATGGCCCGTTGCGGCTTGCCGCCACGCTGTCGACGCTGCAGGGCGACGGCACCTGGCGCACGCGGACGGTGGTCAGCGAGCCGGCTTCGCAGGGCGAGCCTTTCCTGTCTTCCGCGGTGGTGCTCGGCTTCATCTCGTCGGTCCTGGCCTTCTTCTCCGGCCTGTTTGCCAACCGCATCCAGTTGCGCGCGCAGCAGAAGGGGGAGCGGGAGAAGAAGAAGATGGAGCTGGAGGAGACGCGCGCCACGGAGAAGGAGGCGCGCCTCGACGCGGAGCGCGCGCGCCGGCTGGAGCTGGAGACGCGGATCTTCGACAGGGTTACGGCCGAGCTGCAGGACAACGCGAGGAGGCTGCGCGCCTACCTCGCATCCCCCCTCCAGGCAGGGGAGAAGGAAGTGCCGATGGAGCTGGCCGGGCTCGACGTGCTGCTGAAGGATCCGGAGATGTCGGCGCTCCTGGGCGCCGGCGACCGCGCCCCGCACCTGGCGCGCGTCCGCAAGGCCTACGAGATGATGGGGCGGTACAACCACCTGGTGCGCAACGAGCCCGGCGCGCCGGCGCGCCGCCAGCACGCAGCCGACCTGAAGCAGGCACTCGACGCCGCGCTCGCGGCCTGAGCGACACGCGCGCCGGGTCCGCATGGCGGGGCCCGTGGACGGGAACCGCGGTCACCTCCGGACCGGGAAGGCATCATGGGATGCTACTACTGCAGGCAGGAAGGGATCGACACCGACGAAGACGGCGTGTGCCCCCACTGCAGCCTGCTGGTGTGCGCACCGCCCTCGGAGCGCGCCGACGGTGAGTTTCACGCGGAGGAGTGCGGCTGCCTCGTCGACGGTGGCGGCTGCAACACGCTGGTGTGCGAGCGCCACCTGCGCGTCCACGCGGAGACGAAGCACGGTCACAGCAATCCGGCGGAGTGCTTCCCCGCGCTCTGGACCCTCGTCAGCCGCAGCGGCGTGGGCGGAGCCGCCGCCCTGATGGTCGAATCGGAGTCGCCCTCGGCGGTGGTGGACGGAAGGGAGGCGCGCCGGGCGGTGAACCGCTTCCTGAACGTGGCGCTCCCGAGCGACGCACTGCTGCGGCTGGCGGACTCTCTTCCCTCGCGGCTGGTGCGGGTCGACCGCAGCCGGGACGAGACGTTCGTGCGCTTCGGGCCGGAGTTCTACGGGTATCCCACGCTGGAGCGCGCCGCCGCGGTGGCATCGCGGGAGATGCTGTCGGCCGCGCGGGCGCTCGTCCGGTACCCGGAACGGGTGGCGTGGACCAGGGAGCGGGCGACGCGCGGCGGGATCTCCGCCGCCGCGCAGGAGTGGCTCGCCTCCCTCCTGCGCCGCTTCGGCAATCGGGATCTCTCCGGCCTGGAGCTGGAGCGGTCCGGCGCCTCGGCGCCGGAGATCGCCGCGGCGACGGCGCTGACCCGCAGCCCCGAGGCCGCCGCGGCCGTGGAGCGGGCGCTGACCCGCAACCCCGAGGTCTTTCACCTGGAGCCAGCCGCGCTGGCCGAATGGGTCGCGGCACCGCACGCGCAACGCTCCGGCGCGTGGGCGGAGGAAGCCACCGTGTGATACCGAATCCGGCGGAGCGGCCTCACCCCGCCAGCGCCGCCCGGTACGCGTCGAGCGTCGCGCGGGTGCAGCGCTCCCAGCTGAAGCGGGCCGCGCGCGCCAGCGACTGCTCCCGCATCCGCTCGCGCAGCGCCGTGTCGCGGTGGACGTCGAGGATCGCCTGGCAGAGCGCGTCCCCGTCGGCCGGGTCCAGCAGGATCCCCGCGTCGCCCACCACCTCGGGGAACGACGAGGTGTTGGAGGCGATGACGGGGGTCCCGCACTGCATCGCCTCCAGCGGCGTGAGCCCGAAGCCCTCGTACAGCGACGGGTAGACGAACGCAGCCGCCCCGCTGTACAGCGGCGCCAGCTCCGCGTCGTCGACGTAGCCCGTGCGCACGATGCGGCCGCGGAGGCCGTCCCCTTCCTCGGCGGGGTCCGGGTGCGAGCCGGGGCCGCCGTGGCCGGCGAGCACCAGCGTGAGGTCCCGCGCCCCCGCCTCCCCTGCGACGCGGGCGAAGGCACGGATGGCGTGCCGTACGTTCTTGCGCGGGTCCGGCGTGTTCACGCTCAGGATGTACGGCCCCTCGGGGATGCCGTAGCGGTCGCGCACCGCCCGCAGGCGGTCCGGGTCCGCGCAGGGGTGGAAGGTGCGCGGGTCGGCACCCAGCGGCGCGACGAACACGCGGTCCGGCGCGGCCACGCCGCGCTCGCACAGCTCCGCCCGGCTGGACTCGGAGCTGGTCAGCACGCTGTCGCCCTCGCCCAGGCTCTCCATCGCCGCCCGTGCCGTGCGCAGGTACGCGGCGCCGTAGATCTCCGGGAAGCGCAGGTAGGCCAGGTCGTAGATGGTGGCGAAGCGGCGCGGCGAGCGTCCCCGCCGCGCCGGCAGGGGAACGCCGGGGGAGTGGAAGACGTCCACCGGCGGCGACGCGTCGCACACGGTGGGATGGATGCGCCGGTCCACCAGCTTCGCGCCGCGGCGCAGGAGGCCGGGGAGCACGTTGCTGCCCAGGATGCGCCGCGCCCAGCCGTGCGCGCCCGCCGCGCCCCGGCGGAAGGCGGAGGCCGCGCCCTCCTCGCCGGGCCCGAGCAGCGCGACGTCCGCCAGCGGCGGCCCCGTCCGCAGGTACTCCAGGCAGCCCAGGTAGGCCGCGCTGGAATGGTTGGCGCAGAGCAGGAGCTCCACCTCGCCGGACGCCATCAACCCCTCCGCCAGGTGCCGGTCCGCGCGGTGGCTCCCGCCCCGCGACAGCGAGTACAGGTGCCCGAGCCCCAGCATGGAGATGTCGTAGAGGACGCGCATCGGGGGGTGACGGATGGAGCGGCGTGCCAACGGTGGAGGGAACCCGGCTGTACGGTCGGACGGCGGGACTGCGCCGGAAGGACGCGAGGGCGGGAGACGGCACGCGCGCACGCGAGGCTCGCATCCACGCCGCGCGCGTCTGCCGGCATTCCACCAGAGTAGCGGACCTCTCCCCGGGCGGCAATCCGCGCGCACCTCCCGCCGATGCCGTAGAGCCCGCGGGTTCGGCCCCCTCGTCCCTCGGGCTCCCTTTGACTTCCGCCCGCGGACCGCGCTACTATCCTGCCTGCGCCTGCCATCCGGCCCCGCCCACCGCGCGGTTCGCGCGCCACTTCTGACCTCGCTCCGGCAGCGCCACGCATCGCATGGAAACTTTTTTGCCGGACCCCACACGTCCTCTTTCGGCCCTGCCGTCCCGCAGGCCGGCGCTGGTGGTCGCGCACCCGGGCCACGAGCTGCGCGTCTACGGCTGGATGGAATCGGCCGCGCCGCGGGTCTGTGTGCTCACCGACGGCTCCGGGAGCGGCGGCGAGGCCCGGCTGGAGTCCACCAGCCGCATGCTCGCAGGGACCGCGGCGCGGCCGGGGTCGGTCTACGGATGGATGTCCGACCGCGCGATCTACAGCGCCATCCTCGACCGCGACTTCGCCCGCTTCACCGCGCTGGCCGACGAGCTCGCCGAAGAGCTGGAGGCGAACGGCGCCGACTGCGTGGTCGGCGACGCGGTGGAGGGCTACAACCCCTCGCACGACGTCTGCCGGCTGGTGGTCAACGCCGCCGTCCGCATGCTGGGGCGCGAGGTGCCCGCCTACGACTTCCTGCTGGTCGGCGCCCCCGACGGGTGCCCCGCCGCGCTGCGCGAGCGCGCCGTCTGGCTGGAGCTGGACGACGACGCGCTGGCCCGCAAGCTCGCCGCCGCCCGCTCCTATGCCGAGCTGGCGGGCGAGGTGGAGGCGGCGCTGCAGCGCTTCGGCGTGGCGCCGTTCCGGACCGAGTGCCTGCGCCCGGTCGACCTGTCCGAGCGCTACGGCTGGGACCCGGCCGAGGTGCCGTACTACGAGACGTACGGCGAGAAGCGCGTGGCCGACGGCACGTACGACCGGGTGCTGCGCTTCGGCGAGCACGTGCGGCCGCTGGCGGACGCGCTCTGGGAGCACGGTGAGCGGCGAGCCTGACGGAGCCGCACTGCGCGTGCTGGTCACCAACCGCGTTCTCGCCAACCGCACCGGCACCGAGCTCTACGTCCGCGATCTGGCCGTGGGGCTGCTGCGGCGCGGCCACCACCCCGTGGTCTACAGCCCCGTCCTCGGCGCCGTCGCCGGCGAGATCCGCGCCGCCACGGTGCCGGTGGTCGACGACCTGGCCAGCCTCGGGCGCGCCCCGGACGTCATCCACGGCCACCACGGCCTGGAGACGCTGACGGCGCTCCTCGCCTTTCCCGGGGTGCCGGCGGTGGCCTTCTGCCACAGCTGGACGGGGTGGGCCGACGCCCCGCTGCGCTTCCCCCGCATCCTCCGCTACGTCGCCGTAGACCAGACCTGCCGCGACCGCCTGGTCTCCCGCCACGCCGTCCCCGACGACCGCGTCCACGTCGCGCTGAACGCGGTCGACCTCGACCGCTTCCCCCCGCGTCCCCCCCTGCCGCCCCGTCCCCGGCGCGCGCTGGTGTTCAGCAACGCGGCCGGCGGACGCGGGGGGCATCTGGCCGCGATCCGCGCCGCCTGCCAGGCCGCCGGGATCGCGCTGGACGTCGCGGGGACGCGGTCGCGAAACCCGCTGGAGCGCCCGGAGGAGGTGCTGGGCGGCTACGACCTGGTGTTCGCCAAGGCGCGCGCGGCGCTCGAGGCGATGGCGGTGGGCGCGGCGGTGGTGCTCTGCGACGCCGCCGGCGCGGGGCCGATGGTGACCACCGCGAACCTGGACCGGCTGCGGCCGCTGAACTTCGGGGTGCGGACGCTGAACGAGCCCGCCACCCCCGACGTGCTGGCCCGCGAGATCGCGCGCTACGACCCCGCCGACGCGGCGGCCGTCTCGCGCCGCGTGCGCGAGACGGCCGGCACCGGCGCGCTGGTGGACGAGCTGGTGGCGCTCTATCGGGAGGTGGTGGCCGAGCACCGCGCCGGGCCGGCGGACGACCCGGCGGCGGAGCAGCGCGCGGCGGCGGCCTACCTGCAGTGGCTGGCGCCGCGGCTGCACGAGCGCGACCTGCTGCGCGCCGCCTTCGGGAGGCTCCTGCGCCTGCCGGTGGTCGGCGCCGCGGTGCGCGCGCGCGCCCGGCGGGAGAGCGGCGGCCACTGGCTGGCGCAGCTCGTCGCGCGCATGGAGCAGGATTGAGCACCGCGGCGGTGGAGACCGGCGTCGCCCCCGGACGCGCGGATGTGGAGGCGGAGGTGGAGGAGCCGCTGGAGGATGCCGGGCCGGGCGAAGGCTTCCTCGCGACGCTCGCGTCCCGCAGCCTGGCGGGGGGCGCGTGGGCGCTCCTCACCGTGGGGTGCAACCTGGGGCTGGGGATGGCGCGCACCCTGGTGGTG
>DASYJZ010000272.1:0-10059 GCA_035995965.1 Longimicrobium sp.
AACCCTTCGCGTACCGAGGAGAACCCATGCAGAAGCTCGACCTGAACTCCCTCGAGGTGGACACCTTTCATACGATGTCCGACGATGGCTCCACCCCCGTCGTCTTCAACGGGCCGCCGGTGACGCAGGGCTACGAGTGCACCGTGACGCTGAACGGCTCGTGCACCTGCTACTGCCACACGCCGCGGTACGACTGCGTTTGACCGCAAGTGCCAAGTGCCTGGTGCCGGTGCCGTTCCTGGGCACTAGGCACTGGGCACCAAGCACTTCCGTTCTTCAGTCCGCCGCGAGATCCGAAACGAGCTGCGGCACCCGCTCCTGGTCCTTCAGGGCGGCGACGCGCATCGGCAGGGCGAAGAGGCGGATGTAGCCGGCGGCGTCGGCCTGGTCGTAGACGTCGTCTTCGCCGAAGGTGACGAAGCGCTCGTCGTAGAGCGAGAACGGGCTCGTCCGGCCGGCGATGGACGAGGTGCCGCGGTACAGCTTGAGCCGCACGTCACCCGTCACGCGCTGCTGGGTGACGTCGACCAGCGCGTCCATCGCCACGCGCTCGGTGGTCCACCAGCGGCCCTCGTACACCAGGTCGGCGTAGCGGGGGGCGATGGCGTCCTTGAGCGCCAGCGTCCGCCGGTCGAGCACGAGCTGCTCCAGCTCGCTGTGCGCTTGGTAGAGCAGGGTGCCGCCGGGGGTCTCGTAGATCCCGCGGCTCTTCATCCCCACCATGCGGTCCTCCACCAGGTCCACGCGGCCGACGCCGTGGAGCCCGCCGATCTCGTTCAGCCGCGCGAGCAGCGCGACCGGCGCGAGCGACTCGCCGTCCACCGCCACCGGGAAGCCGTGCTCGAAGGTGAGGGTCACGTACTCCGGCCGCGCCGGCGCGTCCCACGGGCTCTTCGTCAGCAGGAACAGGTCCTCGGTCGGCTCGTAGTTCGGGTCCTCGAGCGGGCCGCCCTCGTGCGACACGTGCCAGATGTTGGCGTCGCGCGAGTAGATCTTCTCCTTGGTGGCCGCCACGGTGATGCCGTGCGCGGCCGCGTAGTCCAGCGCGTCTTCGCGGGAGCGGATGTCCCACTCGCGCCAGGGGGCGATCACCTTCATCTCGGGCGCGAGCGAGGCGTAGGTGAGCTCGAAGCGCACCTGGTCGTTGCCCTTGCCGGTGCAGCCGTGCGCCAGCGTCTCGGCGCCGATCATCTTCGCCACCTCGACCTGCCGCCGGGCGATGATCGGCCGCGCCATCGACGTGCCCAGCAGGTACTTGCGCCCGTAGGTCGCCCCGGCGCGGAGCGTGGGCCACACGTAGGAGGTGAGGAACTCCTCGCGCAGATCCTCGACGTAGCAGGCCTTCGCGCCGCTGGCGAGCGCCTTCGCCTCGAGCCCGCTCAGCTCCTCGCCCTGCCCCACGTCGCCGGCCACGCACACCACCTCGGCGCCGTAGTTCTCCTTCAGCCAGGGGACGATGATCGAGGTGTCGAGCCCGCCGGAATAGGCCAGGACGATCGTCTTGTTCTCCATCTCAGTCTCGCTCCCGGGTTGGACTGCTGCGTCGGCTGCGTCTAGGTCTACATCAAAGTGCTAAGTGCTGAAACCTCGTTCGACCAGCACTTCGCAGTTCGCACCTGGCACTTGGCACCTGGCACTTGGCACTTCCGTTCAGAGCTCCTTCACCACCGCGATCTCGTCGCATGCGTGCAGCTTCGGACAGGCCCGGCAATCGCTCCACACCTTCAGCGGGAAGAGCTCCTTCGGCACCGTGCGGTAGCCATGCTTGTGGAAGAACACCTCCTGCAGCGTGAGCGCGAAGACGGTCCCGATGCCGTGGACGGCGGCCTCGGCCTCGACGGCGGCGACCAGCTTGCGGCCCACGCCCAAGCCGTGCGCGGACTCGGAGACGGCCAGCGAGCCCAGCTCGGCGAGCTGCGGGGTGTACACGCGCAGCGCCGCGCAGCCGATGATGCGGCCGGCCTGCTCCGCCACCACGAACTCGCGGAAGTTGCGGCTGAGCTGCTCCACCGTCTTCGGGAGCATCAACTCCTGCCTGGCGAAGCCGTTGATCAGCGGCTCCACCTGGAGCATGTCGGCCACTCGCGCCCGCCGCACCGCCACGGGGGCGGGGGGGCGGAAGGCCGTGCGCTCGGCCGCGCCGCTTTCGACGGCAGGGGCCGTGAGGGTGTCGAGCAGCATCAGAGGACCTCGTTCAGGATCTCCACGCCTTCGGCAAGCTCGTCGTCGCCGATCACCAGGGGCGGTACGACGCGCACCACGTTCGGTCCCGCGGAGCAGATCAGCAGCCCCGCCTCCAGCGCCCGCGCGGCCACCTCGCCCGCCGCGCCGTCGATCTCGATCCCCCAGATCAGCCCGCACCCGCGGATGTTGCGGATCACGGTGGGATGGTCCAGCACCAGCCGCTGGAGGAGGTTCGCCAGCAGGTGCCCCTTGCGCTGCACCTCTTCCAGGAACGCGGGCTCGCCGATCGTCCGCACCGTCGCCAGGGCGGCGCTCGCCACCAGCGGGCCGCCGCCGAACGTCGTGGCGTGGTCGCCGGGGCGGATCGCCGCGGCCACCTCTTCCGTCATCAGTACCGCGCCCATCGGCAGGCCGCCGGCGAGCGGCTTGGCCACGGTCATCAGGTGCGGCGTCACGCCGGCCTGCTCGTGCGCCCAGAGGGTGCCGGTGCGGCCCAGCCCCACCTGCACCTCGTCGTAGATCAGCAGCGCGCCCGCCTCGTCGCAGAGGTAGCGCAGCGCCTTGAGGAAGGCGGGCGGCACGGGCAGCACCCCGCCCTCGGCCTGGATGGGCTCGATGATGACGGCGGCGGTGCGGTCGCGGCGGATCAGCCGGTCGGCCCCCGCCACGTCGCCGATGTCGCCGAAACGCACGCCGGGCATCAGCGGGCGGAAGGGCTCCTGGTACGCGGGGCGGTCGGTCGCGGCCAGCGCGCCCATCGTGCGCCCGTGGAAGGAGCCGTGGAAGGCGACCACCTCGGTCTTGTGCTCGCCGCCCTGCTCGCGCGCCCAGCGGCGGGCGAACTTGATGGCGCCCTCGTTGGCCTCCGCGCCGGAGTTGCAGAAGAACACGCGGTCGGCGAAGGAGCGCTCCACCAGCCACTCGGCCAGCTCGGCGGCCGGGCGGGTGTGGAAGAGGTTCGAGGTGTGGATCAGCCCCGCGTCCAGCGCCTCGCGGATGGCGTCGGCCACCACGGTGGAGCCGTAGCCCAGCGCGTTCACCGCGATCCCCGCGGTGAAGTCCAGGTAGCGGGTCCCGTCCTCGGCGATCAGGCGGCACCCCTCGCCGGCGGTGAACACCGGCCCGGAGCGCTTGTAGACCTCGAGCAGGGCGCCGGTGGCGTCCAGCGTGGCAGTCGTCATCGAGTCACACCTCCAGAGTGGCGGCCGCGCCCATGCGCGTGCCCGCACCAGGGTTGTCGAGCATCTCCAGCCCGCCGATCCGCACGCGTCCCACACCCGCCGACGCGCGGGCGGCGGCGCGCAGCTTGGGGGCCATCCCCCCCTGCGCCGTGCCGTCCGCGATCAGCGCCTCCACCTCGTCGGCGTCCACGCTCTCCAGCGCCGATCCGCCGTCCAGCACGCCGGCGACGTTGGAGACGAAGAGCAGCTCCGCCGCCCCGAGCGCGGCCGCCACCGCGGCCGCGGCGTCGTCGGCGTTCACGTTGAGCGCCGCGCCGTCCGGCCCGCGCGAGACGGGGGATACCACCGGGACCAGCCCGTGCCCGAGGAAGACGTGGAGCAGGTCCGCACGCACCACCTCGATCTCTCCCGTCCGCCCCATCGATCCGCCGGCGGCGAGGCGCGCGCGCAGCAGCCCGCCGTCCTCGCCGGAGATCCCCACCGCGTCCACGCCGGCCGTGACCAGGGCGGCGGCGAGCCGCTTGTTCACCAGGCCGGAGAGCACCATCGCCACGACGCGCATCGCCTCGTCCGACGTCACCCGCAGCCCGTCGCGCCACTCCGGCTCGGCGCCCAGCAGTCGCTGCAGCGCGCTGACCTCCTTGCCGCCGCCGTGCACCACCACCAGCCGTCCGCCACGGGCCGCGACGGCGCGGGCGAAGCGGGCGACCCAGCCGGGCTCGTCCACCTCGTTGCCGCCGACCTTGAGCACCGTGACGTCCTGGTTCACGCCAGTCCCTCCGCCTCGTCGAAGCCGAACATCAGGTTCAGGTTCTGCACGGCCTGTCCCGCGGCGCCCTTCAGCAGGTTGTCGATCGCGGCGACCACGATCAGCATGGGGCGCTGCGTCCCCGCCACCGGCTGCACGCCGATCGACACCAGGTTGGTCCCCACCACGTCGGCGAGCGACGGGAGCCGGTCGGTGCGCACCTCCACGAACGCCTCGCCCGCATAATCATCCAGCCAGGGGCGGATCGGCTCCGCGAGCGGCTCGGCGAGCGGGACGTAGATCGTCTCCAGGATCCCGCGCTTCACCGGGAGCAGGTGCGGGGTGAACACCAGCTCGGGGCCGCCGTCCCCGTCCAGCTTGGCCGCTTGGTCGCGCATCTCGGCCAGGTGGCGGTGCACGTTGCCGGCGGCGTAGGCGCGGAAGTCCTCCGCCAACTCGGCGTAGAGGTACTCGCGCTTCGGCGACCGCCCGGCTCCGCTCACCCCCGACGCCGCGTCGATGATCACCGGCCCCGCGACGAGCCCGCGGCGCAGCAGCGGCGCCAGCGCGAGGAGGGCGGCGGTGGGATAGCACCCCGGGTTGGCGACCAGCTCCGCCTGGGCGATCCGGGCGCGGTGCAGCTCGGGGAGGCCGTAGACCGCGTCCCACGCCCACTCCGGCGTCTCGGACCCGATCACGCGCAGGTCGTTGGAGAAGTCGACCACCTTCGCCCCCGCCTCGCGCGCCGCGAGCACCCAGCGGGCGGACTCGCCGTGCGGGAGGCAGCAGAACACCGCGTCGCAGCTCGCGAGGTCGGCCTCGGCGATCGCCGTGAGCGCCAGTTCGGGCGTGCCGCGCACCAGGCTAGACAGCTTCGCCCCCGCTTCGCTCTCGGAGCTTGCGAGGGCGATCTCCGCCTTTCCGTGCTTCGCCAGCAGGCGGATCGCCTCCCGGCCCGCATATCCTGAGGCGCCGAGGATGCCGACCCGGGCGCGCGAGATTCCATTCATTGCTGTGAATCTATATCCATTCTACCGGATGGTCAACCGTTTCCCTGAATAACGAAACAGGACGTTTCACGCAGAGACGCTGAGGAACTGAGAGAACCACATGCAGTTCTCTCGGTTCCTCTGCGTCTCTGTGTGAAACGTTCTGTTGGGTTTTAGTCGCCCGCGCAGGTGCAGGCGGCGAGCGTGTCGTCGGCGGGGGAGAGGGAGCGGGAGGTGTAGGTCTGGAAGAAGGCGCGCGCCTCCTCCAGGTCCGCGGGGGCGATGAAGGCGGGGCCGAGCGATTCAGCCCCGGCGAGCGCGAGCTCGAACAGGTCGCGCGAGACGGAGCCGATTCGCTCGTCCGCCAGGCCTGCGCGGCCGGCGTGGTCCAGCAGCGCCGCATCGGGGCTGCCGACCAGCTCGCGCGCGGCGGCGAAGGAGGGGGCGTGGTAGGTGAGGCCGGCGAAGAAGACGAGCGGCGCCGCGTACCATTCGGGTGCGACGGCGTCCGCGCCGCGCACCTCCACGAAGCCCTTCGGCCGCACGTCCGGGAAGAGCGTGGTCAGGTGCGCCTTCCAGTGGTCCTCCGTCACCCGCCCGCGCTCGTTCCACGTCCCGAACGGGAGCCACTCGTGCGGGGCGAAGGGGAGGAGGATGGCGGGTGCGTCCAAGGCGAAGCGCAGGTATTCGGGGATGGGATCCGGCCCCGCGGCGAAGATGCCGGTGCGGCCGCCGCCCAGCTCGCGCCAGACGCGCGCGCGGAAGCTCCGCTCGCCCGTGGGCTCGCCGCGGTAGACGGGGGAGTTGGCGAAGACGGCCACGGTGTAGGGCGCCAGCGCGTTCAGGAAGCGCCACCGCGCGGGCGCGTCGTCGCCCCAGTCCAGGTTGCACTGGAAGGCGGCGGTCTGGCGCATCATCCGCGTGCCGCCGGTGCCCTGGTCCTCCATGAAGCGGGTGAGCCGCACGTAGCGCTCGCCGGGGAGCTGCAGCGGCACCTCGTCCACCGCGCCCAGCGGCTCGATGCCCACGCTCAGCAGCTCGATCCCCTCCTCGCGCGCCTCGCTCACCAGCGGCTGCACCACCGCGCGCAGGCTCCGCAGCAGCGCCGACGCCGAGCGGAAGGGCGGCGCGCTCAGCTCCACCTGGCCGCCCGGCTCGAAGGTGATCGTCCCGCCGTCCGGCAGCAGCCAGTTGGGCATCCCGTAGACGGACGCAGTCTCCTTCCATCCCGCGCGCGCGGCGAAGGCATGGAGGAAGGGCAGCGTCGAGCGCCCCTCGGGCGCGCAGATGGGGAGCTGGGCGCGCGTGTCGGCATCCACCGGGATCAGCTCCACCTCGGCGCCGATCGACGGCGGGCGCACCGACTTGCGGCGCGCGCCGAAGGCGTTGTCGCGCAGGTCCGCGGCGAGGGCGGCGAGCTCCAGCATCACACCGTGGCGGCGAGAAGGATCGCGTAGAGGCCGGCTTCGTCCGTCTCCCACTCCGTCAGGCGCATCCCCGCGGCCGTCAGCATCGCCTCCACGCTCGCGCGGTCGTGCTTGCACGAGATCTCGGTGCGGATGCTCTCCCCCGCCTCGATCCGCACCTCGCCCACGCCGGGAATGGAGACGGCCTGCGGGGCGCGGGCGACCAGGTGCATCTCGATGCGGTGCAGGTCGCGGTCGTAGAAGGCGCGGTGGTCGAACGCGTCGGGGTCGAAGTCGGCGCCGGCGGCGGCGTTCAGCACCCGCAGCATGTTGCGGTTGAACTCGGCCGTCACCCCCGCGGCGTCGTTGTACGCGGCCTCGATCACCGCCGGGTCCTTGCGCAGGTCCACGCCCATCAGGAAGCCGTCGCCCGGCCGCATCCGCCCGCGGACGCCACGGAGGAGCGCGACCGCGTCGTCCGGCGCGAAGTTGCCGATGGTGCTCCCCAGGAAAGCGTGCAGCGTCGGCCCCGGCAGCCCCGCCGGCAGCGCGAACTCCGCCGTCATGTCCGCGACCACGGGGACGACGTCGACCGTGGGATACTCGGCGGAGAGGCGCACGGCGGTCGCCTCCAGGAAGTCGGCGCTTACGTCCACGGGGACGTAGGTGGCGGCGCCGACGGTGGCCACGATGGCGTCGAGGACGATGCGCGTCTTCTCCGCGCTCCCGGCGCCCAGCTCCACCAGCGCGCGCGGGCGCAGCCGGCCGATCCACGGCGGCATCCACCGCTCCAGCAGCGCGCGCTCGGTGCGGGTGAGGTAGTACTCGGGGAGGCGGGTGATCTCCTCGAACAGCTCAGAGCCGCGCTCGTCGTAGAAGTACTTGGGCGGCAGCTCCTTCTGCGGGCGCGAGAGCCCGTCTCGCACCTCGGCCAGCATCCCCGCCGCCGCGGGCGTGAGCGTGTCAGTCATCGCGCGCGATCCGGAAGCCGCTGAAGATCTGCCGGCGGATGGGGTAGTCCCAGTTGCGGAAGGTGCCGCGGATGGCGCCCGGGCGCGTGGCCCAGCTCCCCCCGCGCAGCACCTTGTAGTCGGGCCCGAAGAAGACCTCGGAGTACTCGCGGTAGGGGAAGGTCTCGTAGCCCGGGTACGGCGCGAAGTCGCTGCTGGTCCACTCCCACACGTCGCCGATCATCCCGTAGCAGCCGATGGGCGAGACGTTGCGCGGATAGGCGCCGACCTGCGCCGGCTCGAAGGCGAGCTGGTCGAGGTTCGCGTCCAGCGGGCTCGGCGGCTCGTCGCCCCAGGGGTAGGCGCGCTTCTCGCCCGACGACGGGTCCCAGGTCGCGGCGGCCTCCCACTCCTGCTCGGTAGGGAGGCGCCCGCCGGCCCAGCGGGCGTACGCATCGGCCTCATGCCAGCAGACGTGGCAGACGGGGCGGTCGGGATCGACCTCCATCTCCCGGTCCATCGAGCGCGTCATCCACACCCCGTCTTCCTGCGTCCAGAACTGCGGCGCGGCGAGGTTCGCCTCCTGCCGCCACGCCCAGCCGGGCTCGCTCCACAGCGCCGGGCGCGCGTAGCCGCCGTCGGCGATGAAGCGCTGGTACTCGCCGCTGGTGACCGCCCACGCGCCGATGCGGAAGGGCTTCAGCTCCACCCGGTGGCGCGGGCGCTCGTTGTCGTAGGCGGCCGAGCGGTCGCCGGTGCCGATCTCCACCGTGCCGCCGGGGAAGCGCACCATCCCGTCGACGTCGGCGGCCACGGGGGCGCCGGGGGGCGGGGCGATGGCGCGCGGCGCGCGGTACGGCGGCTCCTTGAGCTGCAGCGCCTGGAGGATGGTCTCGTTGTGCTGGTACTCGTGCTGGAGCACCATCCGGTAGACGTAGCCTTCGCGCAGCAGGGGGTCGTCTTCGCGCGGGCCGCCGCCGTTGGCCACGTGCCGGAGGACGCGCTGCCGGGTGAGCGCCAGGTTGTCGAGCGAGTCGCCCAGCCCGGGGAGCTGCAGCTTGCCGCGGACGGAGCGGGGGTTCTCGAAGGGGTTGAACATCCCCGGCATCTCGCCGAACTCCACCGGCCCCTCGAGGTTGCGGATCAGCCATAGCTCCTCGAAGTGCGCGATGTGCCCCAGGTCCCACACGATGGGGCTCATGAGCTTGTCGTGCTGCGCCATCAGCTCCGCCTCGGGGACGGAGGCCACGAGGAGCAGCGTGCGCGTACGCGCCTCCAGCAGATCGTCCGCCAGCTCGTGCGCGGACGGCGCGGGGCCGTGCGTGGGGGTCATCGTGTTCGGGGCAGGAGGGTTTCCGCGCGGATGGGCCGGTTGTAAGCTATGCGCGGATGCGCGGCGATGCCACGGTTTTGAAGTGGCGGCATGGCGCGGCGGGGTTTGCCGGGGGGACGCAAGAACTTCGCCTCCCCCGGATTGGAAACCGCCGCGATGGAAACCCGGCCGGGTTGGAAAACCCCGACGGTCGTGTACGTGTACGTCGGGTTGGAAACCCGCCGCTGGAACGGCCCGAAGTCCGCCTGCGCGGACTCCAGACCGACGCTGCGGTGCCGACGACCGGCGACATCGCGTTCCGATGTGCGCCAGATGCCGACCCAGCGAATCGCGTGAACCTCGAAATCCACCGCCGCCGCGATTCGAGCCAAGCCATCCTCATCCATAGCGCCCAGCCCAAAGAAATGTCATCCTGAGCGCCGCCGCTGAGCATCGACCGCGTCCGCGACCCAGTCCGGCGGCGGCCGAACGATCTGGAGCGTCGGCAGCGACACGGCTTTCCGACGCGCACGCGCGGGAGACGCCGGTCCCACCAGACCTTCGATTCACGCGCCGCCGACGGGGTTACAGGCATGAACGTAGATACGGTGAACACGAAGAGATCGGATTGCCGGATGATGGCCTCTCCCCGATGACGGCGGGCCGTGTCGCGCTCTCGGCGGACGGAGTGACGAAGCGCTACGGTGCGTCCGTGGCGCTGGACGGCGTGTCGCTGGAGGTCGCGGCGGGGGAATGCGTTGCGCTCGTCGGCGAGAGCGGGTCTGGGAAGACGACGCTGCTACGCTGCTTCAACCGCATGACGGAGTGGGACGCCGGCACGGTGTGCGTCGACGGGGAAGACGCGGCGGCGTTGGACCCGGTGGAGCTGCGCCGGCGCGTCGGCTACGTGCCGCAGGAGGGCGGGCTGCTCCCGCATTGGACCGTGCTGCGCAACGCCGCGCTCGTCCCCTGGCTCCGCGGCGACGCCGGCGCCCAGGCCGCCGCGGCCGAGGCGCTCGGACGCGTCGGGCTGCCGGCAGCCGAGTTCGGGGGGCGCTGGCCGCGGGAGCTGTCGGGAGGGCAGCGGCAGCGCGTGGCCATCGCGCGGTCGCTGGCGGCGAGCCCCACGATCATGCTGCTCGACGAGCCGTTCGGCGCGCTCGACGCGATCACCCGCGCCGAGCTGCAGACGGTGTTCGACGAGCTCCGCCGCGCCACCGGCATCACTGCCGTGTTCGTCACGCACGACCTGCACGAGGCCGCGCTCCTGGCCGACCGCGTCGCCGTCC
>DASYJZ010000273.1:0-4467 GCA_035995965.1 Longimicrobium sp.
CAGCGCGTGCTGGACCATGTGCCCCGACAGCCGCGCGTCCGCCCACGCGTCCAGCGGGGGCGAGAGCGCCAGCGCCAGCGCGGCGACGCCCGCCGCGGTGAAGCCCAGGAAGCGGCGGCGGGAGAGGGCGCCCTCCTCGCGCGCGCGGTCCACCACCTCCGCGGCGGTCTCGCCGGTGCGGAGCGACTCGCGGGCCAGCAGGTACGCGCGCTGGACCTCGCCGAACAGACGCGTGCGGGACATCGGAGGACTCCCGGTGGGGAAAGGGAGGAAGTGGAGAACGGGCCGGCGGGAAAGCGGACGCGGGGCGTGGAGGGTGCCCACCGTGAATAACGCGTTCGTCCGTTGCGCGTCAACCGAAGGCCTCACGCAGCGCCGCGGAGACGCGGAGGGGCCGCCGCGGCTCCTCCGCGGCTCCGCGGCTCTGCGTGAGACCTATCCGTAGAAGTGGAGGAATGATGCAAAGCCTGGAAGAGCTCGTCCGCACCACGCTCGCGGAGCTGCGGGTGCCCCGCCGCATCGCCTGCATCCGCCTTCCCCTGCGCGGCGGAGCGGCGCCGGGGGCGGAGGCGCGCGCCGCGCTGGCGGGCGCCCTGCTGCGCGCCGCGCCCCGCGTGACCCCCGTGCGCGAGCACCCGCGCGCGCTCTGGGCCGACGCGAGCGGGATGGCGCGGCGCGGCGGCGACGCACAGGTGGCCCAGGCGCTGCTCGGCGCCGCGCGCGAGGCGGGGTTCACGGTGCAGGTGGGGATCGCCGGCACCTGCATCGCCGCCGCGGCGGCCACGCGCGAGCGGGGGACCCCGGTGCGGGTGGTGCCCCCCGGCGCCGATGCGCGCTACCTGCGCCGCCGCCCGCTCTCCCTCCTCCCCGCGCCCCGCGACCTGCGCGAGACGCTGGCGCTGCTCGGCATCCGCAGCTGCGGCGCGCTGGCCGACCTCGACGCGGCCGACGTGGAGCTGCGCTTCGGCGCGCCCGGCGTGGCGGCGTGGCGGCTGGCCCGCGCCGAGGACCCGCGCTGGCCCTTCCGCCCCCCCGCCCCCGGCGTGGCCTCGGCCGAGGCCGAGTTCGACCCGCCGATCGACTCCACCGAGCCGCTGCGCTTCGTGCTCCCCGGACTGATCGACGCCGTCTGCCGCCAGCTCGCCGCGCGGCAGCGCATCCCCGCGCGGCTGCGGCTGGTGCTGGCGGTCTACGGCGCCGAGCGCCACGACGACGCGCGCGAGGTGCGGCCGGCGCGGGCCACGGCCGATGCGCGGGTGCTGGCGGAGCTCTGCCGGCGCGCGGCCGAGGAGCCGCCCCCGGGCGGGCCGCTGGCCGGGGTGCGGCTGGAGGTGGTGGACGAGGGCGCCGCCCGCGCCGACCAGCTCGACGCCTTCCGCCCCCCTGCGCCGGATCCGGGCGCGCTGCACGCGGCGCTCCTCCCCGTGTTCGCGCGCTGGGGCGACGGCGCGCTCTCGGCTGCGGTGCTGCACGGCGCCCACCTCCCCGCCGAGCACGCCGCCTGGGAGCCCCTGGGAAGCGACGCCATCGCGGCCTTCGCCCACGCCCATCCCTCCCCTCCCGACGAGGCGCCCGAGGGGGTGACGGAGCTCGGCCGCGCGTGCCTGGACCTCTGTCTGCGCCGCCTCCCGGAGCCCCGCCCGGTGCGCGTCCGCGAGGGGGCGGGACGGCGCCCGCTGGAGGTGGAGCTACAAAGCCTGAGCACGGCTCAACTTGGCGGGGCGGGGGAGAGTTTTCCACCGGGAGTGTGGAAAACTCGCTGCGAAGGGCCCGAGCGCATTTCGGGAGGGTGGTGGGCGGCCGGAAGCGCGCGCGAATACTGGAGGGTCGAGTCGCCCGGGGGGTGGCTGGCGGTGGTGTTCCGCGATGCCGCGGCGGGCGGGTGGTACCTGGAGGGGTGGTTCGACTGATACAGACCTGTGACACCATTCACGACGGCGCAATGCGCGCGGAGGTCTCGTAAGTGAAGGTGCCGCAAGGGGATTACGCGGAGCTGCACGCGCACAGCGCCTTCTCGCTGGGCGACGGCGCGTCCACGCCCGAGGCGCTCGCGTCACGGGCCGCCGAGCTGGGGATGACGGCGCTGGCGCTCACCGACCACGACGACCTGGGCGGCGCCGTGCGCTTTCGCCGGGGGTGCGAAGAGGCGGGAATCTCCCCGATTTTCGGGGCCGAAATCACGCTGGCGGACCGCTCTCACCTCACCCTGCTTGTGGAAAACCTCGAAGGCTGGGGAAACCTCTGCACCCTCGTCTCGCGGGGGCGGATGAAGGGCCCGCGCGGCGAGCCGGGGGTGGGCTTCGAGGAGCTGGCGGAGCGCTCCGCCGGCCTGGTCGCGCTCACCGGCTGCCCCCGCGGGCGCATCCCCCAGCTCCTGCTGCGCGAGCGCTTCGCCGAGGCGCGCGCGGAGGCCGGGCGGCTGCGCGAGGCGTTCGGCGACCGGGTGTACCTGGAGCTCTGGGACCACCGCACCCACGGCGAGGCGTCGCTCTCCGCCGACCTGCTGGACCTGGCGCGCGAGACCGGGATCCCCTGGACGGTGACGCACGACGTGCACTACGCGGCGCCGGAGGGGCGCGCCGTGCACGACCTGCTGGTGTGCGTCACCCGCAAGCTCACGCTGGCCGAGGCGCACCGCCGCGGGGTGCTGCGCCCCTCGGCCGAGTGGTGCCTGCAGCCGCCCGCCGAGATGGCGCGGCGGTGGCGCGCCGCCCCCGAGGGTGTCCGCCGCACCCGCGAGATCGCCGAGCGCTGCGCGGGCTTCCGCTTCGGCGCGGTGGGCCCGGTGCACCCCGCCTTCCCGCTCCCCTCGCAGTGGAAGAACGCCGACGACTACCTGGAGCGCCTGGCGCGCGTGGGCCTGGCCGAGCGGCTGCCCGATGCGTCGGACGCGCACCGGCGGCAGCTGGAGCACGAGCTGCGCACCATCCGCACGCTGGGGCTGGCCGACCACTTCCTGGTGTGCTGGGACATCTGCCGCTTCGCCCGCGAGCAGGGGATCCTCTGCCAGGGGCGGGGCTCGGCGGCCAACTCCATCGTGTGCTACGCGCTGCGGGTCACGGCGGTGGACCCGGTGGCGCACTCGCTGCTCTTCGAGCGCTTCCTCTCCCTCGACCGCCCCGAGGCGCCCGACATCGACATCGACTTCGCCGCGCTGGACGCGCGCGAGCGGGTGCTGCAGTACGTCTACGACACGTACGGGCGCGGCCACGCGGCGATGGTGTGCACCCACGTGGAGTACCACGCCCGCTCGGCGATCCGCGACGCCATGCGCGTGCTCGGCTTCCCGGCGGCGACGGCGGACTGGCTGGCCAAGCGGGTGGACGGCCACGCCGGCGCCCGTACCGCGGCCGAGTGGCTGGAGATGGAGGAGGGGAAGGCGCTGAAGGCGATCGGCCTGGACCCGGCGGAGCCCCGGGCGCGGGCGCTGGTGCGGCTGGTGGAGGGGCTGCACGGCCTCCCCCGCCACCGCGGCATCCACAGCGGCGGCTTCGTGATCTCGGCGAAGCCGCTGACCTCCGTCGTCCCCGTGGAGCCGGCGTCGATGCCGAAGCGCACGGTGATCCAGTGGGACAAGGACGACTGCGCCGACGCGGGGCTCCCCAAGTTCGACCTGCTGGGGCTGGGGATGCTGCGCCTGCTGGGCGAGTGCGTGCGGCTGGTGCGCGAGTGGCGCGGGGTGGAGGTGGACATCGGGCGGCTGCCGATGGACGACCCCGCGGTGTACCGGCAGATCCGCGCGGCCGACACGGTGGGGCTCTTCCAGATCGAGAGCCGCGCGCAGGCCAACTTCCTCCCGCGGCTGCGCCCCACCTGCTTCTACGACGTGGTGATCAGCGTGGGCGCCATCCGCCCCGGCCCCATGCTGGGCGGACAGGTGAAGGAGATGCTGGCGCGCCGCCGTGGCCAGGTGCCGACGGAGTATCCCCACCCCGACCTGGAGCCGGTGCTGGCGCGCACCCACGGGCTGGCGCTCTTCCAGGAGCAGCTGATGCGCTGCGCCATCGTGGTGAGCGGCTGCAGCCCCGGCGAGGCCGACGCGCTGCGCCGGGCGATGAGCCGCAAGCGCACCTCGGAGGAGATGCACCGCGCCACCGAGCGCATCCGCGCGGGGATGGCGGAGCGCGGGGTGGAGGGCGAGGCGGCGGAGAAGGTGCTCGGCTGGCTGGAGGCGTGCGCCAGCTACACCTTCCCCGAGAGCCACGCGATCTCCTTCGCGCTGCTGGCGTACGCGAGCGCCTGGCTGCGCCTGTACTACCCGGCCGAGTACCTCTGCGCGATCCTGAACGCGCAGCCGATGGGCTTCTACCCCGTCTCCACCCTGATCCACGACGCGAAGGCGCATGGGGTTATCGTGCGGCCTGCGGACCTGTCGGTTTCGGGGTGGGACTGTGCGCTCGAACAAACAGAAGTGCCCAGTCCCCAGTCCCAAGTGCCCAGGGAACAACCCCAAGTGCCCAGTCCCCA
>DASYJZ010000274.1:0-4678 GCA_035995965.1 Longimicrobium sp.
CCCTCGCATCACATCAGTCCCGGTGGGGCGCCTAGTAGCGGTAGTGGTCGCTCTTGTACGGGCCCTCGACCGGCACGTCGATGTACGCGGCCTGCTCGGGCGTCAGCTGCGTGAGCCGCGCCCCGAGTGCGTCGAGGTGCAGGCGGGCGACCTTCTCGTCCAGGTGCTTGGGAAGCGTGTAGACCTTCTTCTCGTACGCGTCGGCGTTGGTGTGGAGCTCGATCTGGGCCATCACCTGGTTGGTGAACGAGGCGCTCATCACAAAGCTCGGGTGGCCGGTGGCGCAGCCGAGGTTCAGCAGCCGGCCCTCGGCCAGGATCATCACGCTGTGGCCGTCGGGAAAGGCCCACTCGTCGTACTGCGGCTTGATGTTGATCCGCTCGATCCCCGCGAACTTCTTCAGCCCGGCCATGTCGATCTCGTTGTCGAAGTGGCCGATGTTCCCCACGATGGCCTTGTCCTTCATGCGGGCCATGTGCTGCGCGGTGATGATGTTCTTGTTGCCGGTGGCGGTGATGAACACGTCCGCCGTCGCCACCACGTCTTCGAGGGTGGTGACCTGGTACCCCTCCATCGCCGCCTGCAGGGCGCAGATCGGGTCGATCTCGGTCACGATCACGCGGGCGCCCTGCGCGCGCAGGCTCTGCGCGCACCCCTTGCCCACGTCGCCGTAGCCGCAGATCACGGCCACCTTGCCGGCCAGCATCACGTCGCTGGCGCGCAGGATGCCGTCGGTGAGCGAGTGGCGGCAGCCGTAGAGGTTGTCGAACTTGCTCTTGGTCACCGCGTCGTTGACGTTGATCGCCGGGAAGAGCAGCGTCCCCGCGTTCATCATCTCGTACAGGCGGTGCACGCCGGTGGTGGTCTCCTCGCTCACGCCGCGCAGGTCGGCGGCCACGCGCGTCCAGAGCCCCGGGTCCTCGGCCAGGTTGCGGCGGAGCACGTCCAGGATCACGCCCCACTCCTCGGCGTCGTTCTCGGGGTCGAAGTCGGGCACCACGCCGGTCTTCTCGAACTCCACGCCCTTGTGCACCAGCAGGGTGGCGTCGCCGCCGTCGTCCAGCAGCAGGTTGGGGCCGGTGCGGTCGGGCCACATCAGCGCCTGCTCGGTGCACCACCAGTACTCCTCCAGCGTCTCGCCCTTCCAGGCGAACACCGGCACGCCCTGCGGCTCGTCCACGCTGCCCTCGGGGCCCACGGCCACGGCGGCGGCGGCGTGGTCCTGCGTGCTGAAGATGTTGCAGCTCACCCAGCGCACGTCGGCGCCCAGGTCGACGAGCGTCTCGATGAGCACGGCGGTCTGCACGGTCATGTGCAGGCTCCCCATGATCTTCGCGCCGGTCAAGGGGCTGCGGCCGGCGTACTCCTCGCGGAGCGCCATCAGCCCGGGCATCTCCTGCTGGGCCAGGCGGATCTCCTTGCGGCCGAATTCGGCCATGGACAGGTCCTTCACCTTGAAGGGCTCGCGGCCCGCCTCACGGGCGGCCTCGAACGGGCTGATCAGCTCGGCGACTGCGCTCACGGTCTCTCTCCTCTGAACGGGTTCTGTCCTGCGCTCACACGGATTCCCAACGCACTCTCGCACTTCCGCACCACCTACCTGGGCATGCCCCCGCCCCCGCCGTGCCCGCTTTACGCCCCGCTCGACGCCGCGAACAGCGTCGGCCCCTTCGCCGCCGGGTCGGCGGGGAGCGGCACGTACCGGAAGCCGCCGAGCCCCGCCTCGCGCATCCATCCCTCGAGCTGCTCGGGGCCGAAGCCGAGCCACACGTGCCCCATCGCCTGGCGGTACTCCTCGCGGTCGTGCGGCGCCATGTCGATCACCAGCAGGCGGCCGCCCGGGCGCAGCACGCGGCGCGCCTCCGCCAGCGCCGCCGCCGGCTCGGCCACGTAATGCAGCACCAGGAAGAGCAGCGCGGCGTCCAACTCGGCGTCGGCCAGCGGCAGCGCCTCCAGCTCGCCGGCGCGCACCTCCACGTTCTCGGCGCCGGCCAGCCGGCTCCGCGCCGCGGAGAGCATCGCCGCCGAGCTGTCCACCGCGACCACGCGCGAGACGAAGGGCGCCAGCGACTCGCTCACCGCCCCCGTGCCGCACCCCAGGTCGCCGACGGCCCAAGCGGGGTCGAGCAGCCCCAGCAGCCCCAGCAGGTCCGCGCGCCGGCCGAAGAGCTCCTCGCGCAGGCGGTCCCACTGCCCCGCCGCGGTGGAGAAGAACTCCTGCGAGCGGGTGCTGCGCTGGGCCAGCACGCTGCGCAGCCGCTGGGCGTCCTGCTCGGCGGCGGGGAAGGCGGCCACCTGCTCCCGCACCAGCGTCCACAGCCGCCGCGCCGACGGCTCCAGCCGCTCGGCCACCATCCGGTAGCGCCGGCTGGTCCCCTCGGCCCGCGACGCGAGCCACCCCTCGTCGGCCAGCGTCTTCAGGTGCCGGCTCACGGTCGACTGCGGGAGCTGCAGCACCGCGCACATCTCGCCCACGGTCAGCTCGTGCCGCTCCAGCACCAGGAGCAGCCGGGAGCGCGTGCTGTCGGCCAGCGCCGACATGCGCTCGAAGATCGGGGGGGCAGCGAGTGTATTCATCCGTTAAACCGGATTGAAGGATACATGCAAGGCGACGGGTGCGCAAGGTGCCGCGCATCCCTGAACCACTGCATCCTCCCGCGGAGCCGCCGGGGCGCGGAGTAACGCCCTTCGCCGTTCTCTCCGTTCCTCCGCGTCTCTGCGTGAAACGGCCCTGGCTGAGCCGAGGTTGCGCAACCGCCTGCGGAAGCGCCACCTTCCCCGCCCCGGCCCCGCCGTCCCCCGAAAGCTTCCGCGAGCATGATCGAGCGCACCCCCTCCCGCTACGCCGAGCGCCTCTTCGACGCCGTCGACGCCGCCGCCGACCGCGGCTTCTGGACCACCGGCGACGGGCGCTACACCGAGCTGACCGACCACGTCCTCGGGCTGGTCGGAACCCTCATTGCCGCCGACGACACCACGTCGGACGAGGAGCTGGCGTACGTGATCGAGATGGCCCGCCCGTTCCAGCCGCAGGAGCCGACCAAGGGCGAGACCGCGCAGATCATCCGCAAGGCCGCGCGCCGCACCGACCTGGCGCGCGTCCCCGACTACTTCCGCGCCGTGGTGCAGACCGACAAGGCCACCGGCGGTCGCGCCGCCGGCGACGTGCTCTGGTGCCTGCGCGAGCTGGGCCTCGGCGTGATCGCGGCGGACCAGAAGAGCGACCCGCGCGAGGTGGAGTGGCTGACCAAGCACCTGGCGCTGCTGCGCGAGGCGGCGGAGGCCGAGGGGCTGCGCCTGGCGCCCGAGCCGTCGTCCGCTCTGGCGACGGACGCCGCCCGCGCGACGGCCGCACCCGGCGAGCCGCAGCCGGTGGACCAGGCGGCGCTCGACGCGCTGCTGGAGACGCTGCACGCGCTGGTGGGGCTCAAGCGGGTGAAGGAAGAGGTGGAGACGCTCACCAACCTCATCCGCGTGCGCGCGATGCGCCGCGCCAAGGAGCTCCCCAGCGCCGCGATGTCGCTGCACATGGTGTTCATGGGCAACCCGGGGACGGGGAAGACGACGGTCGCGCGCATCCTGGCCGAGATCTTCCGCGCGCTGGGCGTGCTGAGCCGCGGCCACCTGACCGAGGTCGACCGCTCCGGGCTGGTGGCCGGCTACGTGGGGCAGACCGCGCTCAAGGTGACCGAGGTCGTGGAGCGGGCGCTGGGCGGCGTGCTCTTCATCGACGAGGCGTACGCGCTCACCACCAGCCGCGGCTCCACGGACTTCGGCTTCGAGGCGGTCGACTCGCTGGTGAAGCTGATGGAGGACCACCGCGACGACCTGGTGGTGATCGTGGCCGGGTATCCCAAGCCGATGCGCGAGTTCGTGGGCTCCAACCCGGGGCTGGAGTCGCGCTTCAACCGCTACATCGACTTCGCCGACTACTCGCCCGAGGAGCTGCGCGCGATCTTCGACAAGCTCTGCGGCGAGGGTGCGTACACGGTGACCAAGGACGCGTCCGGCGCCGCCGACCGGCTCTTCCACGCGATGTACGAGGACCGCGACCACACCTTCGCCAACGGGCGGGCGGTGCGGAACCTCTTCGAGCGCGCCGTGGCCCAGCAGGCCAACCGCATCGCGAAGGAGCAGGACCCGTCGAAGGAGGTGCTCTGCGCGCTGGAGACGGCGGACCTGGAGAAGGCCGCCGCCCAGATGCAGGCCGAGCGCGCGCTGGAGACCGCGGACGACGCCGAGGCGGACGCCGTGCTGAACAATGCCGGCTCCGACGCGGCAGGCGGTGCAGAGGACGAAGACGGCGAGAACAGCGTGGAGGCGGCGTTCCGCTGAACGAGCGCGCCAGGGGCGGGCGACTGGCCCAACCCCCGGACGCGCTGTATCTTCCTGCGCGCCGAAACCGAATCACCCGAACCGACGACTCGCGATGGGCAAGCTCTTCTTCCACATGGGCGTTTTCGCCCTGGTCACCTTCGTGATCTACCTGGTGTGCATGTGGTTCGTGCGCATCGAGGAGCAGCGCGAGGCGAAGCGGCGCCAGCAGAACTCCTGAGCGGCCCCGCCGTCGATCCGTCGGCGTAGAACAACGATCCGGCACTCCCTCGAGCGCCGGATCGTTCGTCGTTCCGACCTGGAACGATGCGAGTCCGCATGGACACCTCCAGCCCGCCCCAGC
>DASYJZ010000275.1:0-1682 GCA_035995965.1 Longimicrobium sp.
CTGGCCCCACGGCATAGTCCCCTCCCTCGGTTTAGGGCGAGATCAACAATACCGTGTCAACCATCCTGCCGGTCTATTCTGTCAAGGATCTACCCGGTCCATACCGGAGAGGGCGCCTCGGACGCGTACCGGAGCCACGCCATCAGACCAGCCCCAGCGCCTCTTCCTCGGTCAGCGCGACGGCGTCGTCCAGGCGGAGCGCCTCCTCCACCACCGAGGCGAAGGTGGCCAGGGTGCGCGCGCGGAACACCGCGATCAGCGACAGCTCCACCCCGTAGCGGTCGCGGACGCGCGACAGGAGCTGCGTCGCCAGCAGCGAATGCCCGCCCAGCAGGAAGAAGTCGTCGCCCGGCCCGGGCGCGGCACCCAGCAGCTCCTCCCAGATGTCGGCGATGCCGGCCTCCACCTCGCCGTGCGCGGCGCCCGCGGCCGCCGCCTCCCACGGCAGGGGCGGCGCGGACGCGGCGCCCTCCCCCGCATCAGTGCGCGGCGCGGGCGCGGCCGGGCGCACGGCGGTCAGGCGCTGTGCCGCCTCCCCACCCTCCTCCGCCGTGACCCGGAACCCGCGCTCGCGCAGGAAGGCGGCGATCCCCTCCGCCGGCCCGTCCACCTCCAGCTCCACGCGCCGCACCCCCGCCCACTCGCCCTCCTCCACGCCCAGGAGCTCGCCGCCGTCGGCCCACGCCGCGTCCACCGGCGCCGCCGGGACGGTGATCCGCAGCCCGCGGGGAAGGACCGAGCGGAAGCCTTCGTCAGCGTCCTCGGCCGGCGGCTCCGCGTTCCCGCCCGTCGTGGCCGTCCCGCCGTCCGCCGCGACGGCCCCGGCGGTCCGCAGCCGGTCCAGCTCGGCCCGCAGGTACGCCGCGTCGTCGGCCTCTTCGTACGCGTGGCGGAGGGAGGAGACCACGAGGGGCGGCTCGTCCCCCGGCAGCAGCGGGCGCTGGCGGGCGAAGGTTCCCAGCGTCTGGCCGGGGCCCACCTCCACCAGCACGCGCCGGGGCCCGGCCAGCAGGGCGTCGAGCCCCGCGGCGAAGCGCACCGGCTCGCACAGGTGGCGCGCCCAGTAGGCCGGGTCGGTGGCCTCCCGCGGCGTCATCCACGTTCCCGTGAGGTTGCTGACCAGGGGGATGCGCGGCGGCGCGAGCCGCATCCCGGCGGCGAGCTCGGCCAGCCCGGTGGCCGCGGGGGCCATCATCGGCGTGTGGAAGGCGTGCGTGGTGGGGAGGCGGCGCGCGGCATGGCCGGCGGCGGCCACCCGGCGGGCCACCTCCTCCACTGCCCCCTTCGGCCCCGCGACCACGCAGCTCTCCGGCGCGCTCACCGTCGCCACCACGGCCCTGGGGACCAGGTGCGGACCGATCCCCTCCTCCGAGAGCGAGACGGCCAGCATGGCGCCACCGGGGAGACCGCCGATCAGCCGCGCGCGCCCTGCCACCAGCGCCAGCGCGTCTTCGAGGGAGAGGACGCCGGCCACGCAGGCGGCCGTGTACTCGCCCAGCGAGTGGCCCATCACCGCGCGCGGCGTCACGCCGCGGCTCTCCCACAGCTTCGCCAGCGCGTAGCCGACCACGAACACGGCCGGGTGCGCCACCTCGGTCCGGTTCAGCCGCTCGGCGTGTGGATCGGGCGCGGCGCCGCCGCGGGCCAGCATCTTCCGCAGGTCCAGCCCCCCCTTGCCGTTG
>DASYJZ010000276.1:0-3105 GCA_035995965.1 Longimicrobium sp.
AGCCTGCGAGCGGCCGTGCGAAGACCGCCCCAGCGCCGCCGGTTGGAGGTCGCGCAGGCGCCGGGGAATTCAACCTCTCCCGGTACGGGAGAGGTGGCGAGCCTTGGCGAGCCGGAGAGGGCGCTGAGTCGCGGGCGACTCTGAACTCATTCGCAAACCGCTCTAGCCCTGGCCCGCGGTGCCCGTGAGTTCGACCGCGTCGGGCGAGGCGAGCAGCTTCTGCTGGAAATCCACCGTCTCCTCGAGCCGCGAGACGCTCGCGCGGAGCTGCCGCACCTCGTCCTCCAGCTCCATCACCCGCCCGGCGACGGCGTCGGAGAGGCGCGCGGTGGGCGCGGTCTCGCGCAGCCGCACGATGGCGTCGACGATCGGCTTCAGCGCCAGCCGCGCGGTGATGCCGAGCACGGGCACGCAGATGACGACCGACATGATCGCCATGAGGACCGCGTCTTTGGGATCCATGGTTCCGCTGGTGGTCGAGGGGGGAGGAGTCGGGCGGCTCGTCTGGGGTACGATGCCGCGCCCGCCGAGGTTTCGCGAGCGTCGTCAGGCGCGGCTCGCACGGCGGATCGCTTCGTAGAGCGCGATTCCGGCCGCTGTGGCGAGGTTCAGCGACCGCGCCCCCGCGCGCATCGGGATGCGGATGCACCGCGCCGGGTCGCGCGCGAGCAGATCGGCGGGGAGGCCGCGCGACTCGGGGCCGAAGAGGAGCACGTCGCCGGGCGCGAAGTCGGCCTCCCAGAGCGTGCGCTCGGCCTGCGTGGTCAGCATCCACGTGCGCCGCCCGACGACGGCTGCCTCGAAGTCGGCCCAGTCGGGGTAGCGGGCATAGTCCACGTCTTCCCAGTAGTCCATCACCGCCCGCTTCGCCTGCGGGTGGGCGAAGGAGAAACCGAGCCGCCCGATCAGGTGCAGCGGCGACCCCGTGGCCGCGCAGAGCCGCGCCACGTTCCCCGCGTTCGGCGGGATCTCCGGCTCGTACAGCGCCACGTGGATCGGGTCCGCGAGCGGGAGCAGCCCGAGACCGTGGACGCTCTCCGGCTCCGGCACAGCTATTCCCTCACAGAGGCCACAGGGGTCACAGGGAAGACCCCCGTGACCCCACTGGCCCCTGTGAGAGCCTTCTTTTCCGGCATCACCCGATCGCACGGCGGTCGAACGCGCGCAGGCCCAGCCCGCCGAAGACGGCGGTGAGCACCAGCAGCATCGCCAGCACCACTGGCAGCGGCATGTGCGGCACGCCGGGGGTGAGCGAGGCGCGCATCCCCTCGCTCACGTACACCAGCGGGTTGATCAGCACCAGGTACTTCACCACCGGCACGGCGTCGAGCCCGCGCCACGGGTAGTAGGTGCAGCCGAAGAAGATCATCGGCGCCACGATCGTGCTGAACATCAGCCCGATGTGCTGCGGCCCCACCGCGGTGCCGAGCAGCAGTCCCATCGCCGAGAACGCCAGGGCGCCCAGCATCGCCACGGCGAGCACCTCCCCGAAGTGCGACAGGGTGAGTCCGGGGATCGGCCCCATGATCAGCCGGGCGATGGGGAGCACGAAAAGCGCGGAGACCAGCCCCTGCAGCATCCCCGACACGATCTTCTCCACCGCCACCAGCCGCGTCGACACCGGCGCCAGCAACCGGTCCTCGATCTCCTTCGTCGCCGCGAAGTCCACCACCATCGGCAGCGCCACGGCCTGCACGGCGGCCATCGCCAGGCTCACCGCCAGCACGCCGGGGAGGAGCGCGGCGGTGTAGCCGCGGCTCAGGAACCCCATCTTCGGCAGCAGGTAGCCGAAGACGACGGTGAACATGATGGGCTGCAGCGTGGTGCGCAGCAGAAACGCGGGGAGCTCGCGCCGGGCCACGCGCACGTCTCGCCGCAGCAGCGCGCCGAACACGCGCGCGGCGCTCGCGCGCGGGCCCAGGTCGTCCGCCGCGTCGGGCGCGGCGAGGGCGGCGGCGCTCATGCGAGCTTCCTTCCGGTCAGGGAGATGAAGAGCGTCTCGAGGGAAGGCCGCGCGAGCTGGATGTCCTTCACCGCGCGCCCGGCGCCCTCCGCCACCGCGATCAGCGCGGGGATCGACTCGCCCCCGCGCGGGCCGAACACACGCAGCACGGTGCCGCGCGCCTCCGCCCGCTCCACGCCGGGGACCGCAGCGGCGGCCGCCACCACGGGCTCGGCCTCGCCGTCCAGCGCCAGCTCCACCAGCGCCCCGCCCGGCGCCCGCGCGCGCAGCTCGGCCGGCGTGTCCAGCGCCAGCAGTGCCCCCTGGTCGATGATGGCGATGCGGTCGCAGAGCTGGTCGGCCTCTTCCATGTAGTGCGTGGTCATCACGATGGTGCGCCCCTGCGCGTGCAGCTCGCGCAGGATCTCCCACAGCCCCAGCCGCGCCGCGGGATCGAGCCCGACCGTGGGCTCGTCGAGGAAGACGACGCGCGGCTCGTGGATCAGCGCCCGGGCGATCATCAGCCGCTGCTGCTGCCCGCCCGAGAGCGCGTCGATCTTCGCCTCGGCCTTGTCGGCGAAGCCCAGCCGCTCCATCAGCGCCTCCGCCCGCGTCATCGCGACGGGCCGCGCGATGCCGAAGTAGCTGGCGTGGAAGAGCAGGTTCTCACGGACGTTGAGCGAGCGGTCGGGGTTCGGCCGCTGCGGCACCACGCCGATGCGGCGCCTGACCTCCACCGGCTGCGCGGACACCTCCACCCCGTCCACCCGCGCCTCCCCCGACGTCGCCCGCACCCGCGTGGTGAGGATGCCGATGGTGGTCGTCTTCCCCGCCCCGTTCGGCCCCAGCATCCCGAAGAACTCGCCGCGCTCCACGCGCAGGTCCAGGCCATTCAGCGCCTGCACCCCCGCCGGCGCCGGCGCACCCCGCGCCCGCCGCCCCGGCACCTTCGGCGCGGGATAGATCTTCCGCAGCCCCACCGTCTCGATCGCAGCGTCCATCGTCCGCATTCCCCTGGTGTCCCCCGCCCGAAGTGATCCGCAGGGCAGGGAGCTTGCGCGTCGAACCGCCTGTAGTCAAACACGGGGGGAGGAAAGCGCACATCATTCCTGAAGACCGTAACGGCATCTCACGCAGAGCCGCAGAGCCGCAGAGAAGCTGGG
>DASYJZ010000277.1:0-4510 GCA_035995965.1 Longimicrobium sp.
CCCGCGTCTCTCCGGCCCCTGCTCCGAGTGCTGGGGATGTGCGGCGGCCATCGGATCATCCCTTCCGCCGCTTTCGCATGACGACGCGGATGCTTCGCCACCGGACTTCTTAGACGCGACTCAACGGTGTCATCCTGAGGCTCGGCCGCACCTCAACCGCCACCACGAAAGTGACGGCAGAGCCGAAGGATCTAACCCGGGCCGCCGCGAGGCTTGGGCGCGGTAGCGTCGCGAATGCCGGCGTGACGCTGGTCGACGCACGATGTGGCCGCGGCTGCCGTGCGGCTACCGCGGCCGGTCACGCGCGTACGCGATTAGATCCTCACGGCGCTGCCATCACCGGCGTGGGGGCAGGCCACGGCGGGACCGCGCCTGAATAGAAAGTAAATCGGCTAAATGGTTGCAGCATAATAGGATGTCACCTTTCATCCTTCATGGTCGCGCGCAGCGCGGTAGAGACTCAGAATGACACCCGGTGGGCTGCCTGTTCGGAGAGGAGGAGACCGGTGCGGTGACGAGGCCGGGATGACACGGCCGCCAAGGCGCAACCGATTAGGGCGATTGTTGTCCGCGAAGGCGGACTGCGTGCCGTTGTAGCCGCGAGTTCACTCGCATATTCTCGCGCCCAGCCACCGGCCCACCGGCTACACGGAGAAGGCTACCAGCAGGGATCGGATGCCACCAGCGCCTCGATCTCCCCGCTCGCGAGCGGCTTGGAGAAGAAGAAGCCCTGGCCGAACTCGCACTCCAGCGCCCGCAGCTCCTGAAGCAGCTCCGGCGACTCGATGCCCTCGGTGATCACCGCGACGCCCAGCGCGTGCGCCAGCGCCACGATGGTGCGCACCAGTTGCAGGTTCGCGCCCTCGGCCTCGCACACGAACGAGCGGTCGATCTTCAGCGCGTCCAGCGGGAGGCGGTGCAGGTAGCCGAGCGACGAGTAGCCGGTGCCGAAGTCGTCGATGTGGAGCTGCACGCCCAGCGCCTTCAGCCGATGCAGCGTCTCCGTCACCCGCTCGGTGTGCTTCATCAGGACGCTCTCGGTGATCTCGAGCTTGAGGGTCCCCGGCACGATCCCGCTCTCGCGCAGCACCCGCTCCACCTGCTCCACCAGGTCCGCCTGCAGGAACTGCCCGGCGGAGAGGTTCACCGCCATGGTCGGCGCGTCGCCGCCGCCGCGCGCGTCCTGCCAGCGGCGCAGCTCGCGGCAGGCCTCTTCCAGCACCCACATCCCGATGGGGAGGATCAGCCCCGTCTCCTCGGCCAGGGGGATGAAGTCGTCGGGCTGGATCATCCCCGCCACCGGGTGGTCCCACCGCGCCAGCGCCTCGAACCCCGCGATCCGCCCGCTGGCCAGCGACACGATCGGCTGGTAGTGCACGCGCAGCTCGCTGCGCTCCAGCGCGCGGCGCAGGTCGGTCTCCATCCGCAGCCGCGCCATCACCTGCGCGTGCATCTCGCGGTCGAACACCTCGTACTGCCCCTGCCGCGCGTCGCGCGAGCGGTAGAGCGCGATGGCGGCATCGCGCAGCACGTCCTCGGCGCGCTCGTAGCCGGTGTAGCTGAGCGCGATCCCCACGCTGGCGCCGGGGAACACCTCGGTCCCCTGCACCGCGAAGGGCCGCGAGAGCTGCTCCTGCAGGCACGCCGCCACCCGGCTGGGCTCCGCGATCCCGTCGATCTCGTCCAGCAGCACGGCGAACTCGTCGCGCGCCACGTGGGCCAGCAGCGCGTCGGCGCGCACGCACTCGCGCAGCCGCACGGCGACGGCCTCCAGCAGCTCGTCGGCCGCGGGACGGCCCAGGCTGTCGCTCACCAGCTGCAGGCGGTCGAGCGCGACGGCGATCACGGCGAAGTCGGCCTCGCCGCGCCGCTCGCGGTCCACCGCCATCTCCACCCGGTGCGCGAAGAGCCCGCGGTTGGGCAGGCCGGTCACCGGCTCGTAGAAGGCGCTGCGCAGGAGCTGCCGCTCCAGCTCGCGGCGCTCGGTCACGTCTTCGCAGCAGGTCACCAGCCCCACCGGACGCCCGCGCGAGTCCGTCACCGCGTCGGAGCGCAGCAGCACGGGGAAAGTCGAGCCGTCCTTGCGCACGTTCACCGTCTCGCGGCTCCAGCTCGACGCCTCCTGCATCGCCTCCAGCTGCATCGGGCGGGCGTGCTCGGACGGGGCGAAGACGCGCGCGTGCATCCCCCGCAGCTCCTCCACCTCGTAGCCGTGCATGTGCGCGTCGGCGGGGTTGGAGTAGAGGATGCGTCCGGCGGTGTCGGTGATGGTGACGCCGATCTGCATCGTCTCCACCGCCTTCTCCAGCATGCGCAGGCTCAGCCGCCCCCGCGCCGTGCCGATGGCCCCCACGAACCCGGCCGCCGCGCCGGTGGCGGCGTGCCGCTCCAGCAGCAGGGCCGCCATGTCGGCGAGCTGCGCCAGCGCGCGCACGTCGGCCTCGGGCCAGCGGCGGGGGCGCGCATCGATGGCGCAGAAGGTCCCCAGCACCCGCCCGTCGGGGGTGCGGATAGGCACGCCGGCGTACGCGGCCTCGCCCATCCACAGCTCGGGCTGGGCGCGCACGGTGGGGTGCGCGCGCGCGTCCTCGATCAGCAGGGGCCGCCCGGACGACGCCGGGAGCCGGCAGAGCGTCCTGGCCATCACGCCGCCGCGGCGCGCCTCCCACGCATCTCCGCCCGCCGCGCGGGAGCAGAACGAGCGGCCCTCCAGCGGCGTGATGATGGAGAGCGGCACGGACAGCAGGTGCGCGGCGAAGTCCGGCAGGCTGCCGAGCGCGCCGGTCGCCGGGTGCTGCGCGTGCAGGATGGAGACGGGCTGCAGGGTCGAAACGGGCATGCGCTTCCCTGGCGGGAGCGGAATCCAGCCGATTCCTGGGGATGAAAGCGAGCACCGTGCCACTGGCAGGCGCGGCGGGGGCGGAGCGGGCAAACGGATGTAGAGGGATGACATTCCAACCTAACGCGGCGTCACGGGTTGTGGAACTCTTTCGGTCGAATTGCGCGGAAACGGCCATTTCGTGCGTAGCAGAAATCTTTATCTCGCGGATCTGCTGCAGCGTGCCTTCGGCCTCCCCCCCGCGAACGGGAGACATCGGAAGAAACCCAGCAGGACCGGAGGATTTCCCGTCTCCTCCAAAGGAACAGAGGAGCCATGCAGAACGTGACGCATTGGGGGCCGCGTTGCCTGGCTCTGCCCGGAGGCTACGTTGTCGTCTTCGGTTTCTTCGATCCTCCCGCCACCCCCGCGGACCCATGCGCCGACACCTGCTCACCGTGCTCCCGCTCCTCGCCTGCGCCTTCGCTCCGCCGCGGGCCGCGGGACAGGCCGGCGCGCTGCCGCTCACCCGGCCGGAGCGCACGGAGTTCCGCGAGACCAGCCGCTATGCCGACGTGGTCGCGTTCCTCGACGCGGTGGACCGCGCGTCGCCGCGCATCCACGTCACCACCTTCGGCTACTCGTGGGAGGGGCGCGCGTTGCCGCTGGCGGTGGCCGGGGCCGTCGCCGACGCGTCGCCGCGGGCAGTGCGGGCGAGCGGGAAGACGGTCGTCTACCTGCAGGGCGACATCCACGCCGGCGAGGTGGAGGGGAAGGAGGCGCTGCAGGAGATCCTGCGCGAGGTGGCGCAGGGGCGGCACCCGGGGTGGATGGAGTCGCTGGTGCTGCTGGTCGCGCCCGTCTTCAACGCCGACGGCAACGAGCGGGTGGCGCTGGGGAACCGCCCCGGGCAGCATGGCCCGATCGCCGGGATGGGGACGCGGGCCAACGCGCAGGGCCTCAACATCAACCGCGACTACAGCAAGCTGGAGACGCCCGAGGCGCGCTCGCAGGCGCGGCTGATGAACGACTACGACCCGCACGTGCTGCTCGACCTGCACACCACCAACGGCACCTACCACGCCTACCAGCTCACCTACGCGCCGCCGCTGAACCCCAACACCGACGCGTCCATCGTCGCCCTGCTGCGCGACGAGTGGCTCCCGGCCGTCACCGCGTCGGTCAAGCGGAAGCACGGGTGGGACTTCTACTGGTACGGCAACGTCCCCACCGCCGAAAGCCCTTGGGCCGCCAGCCCCGGTGCCGAGCGCGGGTGGTACACCTACGACTGGCGGCCGCGCTTCAGCAACCACTACTGGGGGCTGCGCAACCGCTTCGGCATCCTGAGCGAGACCTACTCGTACCTCACCTTCCGCGAGCGCATCGAGGTGCAGAAGCGATTCGTGGAAGAGGTGCTGGACTGGGCCGCCGCCAACGCCGCCCGCATCCGCGCCGCCACCGCCGCCGCGGACCGGCGCGACCTGCGCGGCACCGAGCTCGCCGTGACCTCGCGGCTGCGGCGCACCGGCCCCTCCACCATCCTGATGGGCGAGGTGACGGAGGAGCGGAATCCCTACAGCGGGGAGCCGATGGAGCGCCGGAAGGACGTCGTCCGCCCCGAGCGCATGCCAGAGTTCATCTGGTACGACGCGGCCGCCACCGAGCGTGTCCCCGCCGCCTGGCTCGTCCCCG
>DASYJZ010000278.1:0-4716 GCA_035995965.1 Longimicrobium sp.
CTCATCTCCATCCCCCTGAGCCTGGTCGCCCTCGCGCTCGGCTGCTACGAGATCTACCTGGTCGCCACCAACCAGCCGCGCCTGGGCGACAAGCTCGCCGGCGGCACCCACGTGGTGTTCCAGGGGCAGCCGGCCATCGCGCTCTGACGCGACCCCGGCGGCTTCGAGCCGGTGCCCGCGCGTCCGCCCTGATCCCGGGGCGGGCGCGTCTGCTTTCCCGTGAGCGGGCGCCTGATTTCAATCGCGACGGCGCATCGGGAGCTGTTTTACGCAAAAAGGCCCCCCGGTTGCGGACGAACGGGAAGAAAAGCCTTGCCCCCGGCGTCCGGTGCGAGCACTTATTGTGACGCGCCGGATCGTTGCAGGGACCCTCCTCTTAGCCCGGAGATTATTTCATGAACGGAGACAAGCCGTACCGAGACCCATCGCCCACGCATCTGGTCGTGACGAAGGAGATCAACGGGTACGAGGTCAGCGCGGGGTTCTATCCCGGCTTCGCGCGGGCGATCAGCGTCGACGGCGTGAGCCTGTACGACCAGAAGGTGGACGGGCCGTTCCCGTTCAACCTCCCCGACGGCAAGGAGGCGTGGGCTTCGAGCGCGATGAGCCTCTCCAGCACCAAGGGCTACCGCGTGGTGCTGAGCCTCGACGACCCCAACCACGCGATCGACCACCTCGAGCTGGTGCTGCGCCCTCCGCCGAAAGAGGACGGCGGCGTGATCGCGCACCAGGCGGGCGGTGGCGACCGGTGGACCATCGACAACACCGTCGTGCTCTGCCCCCCCATGTGCAATCCCTGACTCCGCCCCGTACTTTCTGGCCATGACTGCGGTGATCGCGCAGACCCTCGTGCTGCAGGTGGTGGTTGCGGCGCTCATCCTGGGCTTCGGCGTGCTGGCGCGGCGCATCGCGCCCACGCCCGGGGTGTCGCCGCGCACCACCGCGTGGTTCATGGCCGGCGTCACCTTCACCCTCGACGGAGGGCTGGCTGTGGTCCACGCCACGGCCGCGGTGGCGGCCATGGTGATCGGGCCCCACTCCTCGTTCTACGCTTGGTTCGTGCGGCTCCTCCCCGCCGGCAACGACGCGCGCAGCCTGCTGGTGTTCGGTTTCGCCGTGGGGCTCGGGTGGATGCTGCTCCTGGGCCGCCCCGCGCCGTCCGCGCGGGCGATCATCGCGGCGGCGTGCCTGCTGATGCTGGTGGGGTTCGCGGTGGGGTTGGCCGAGCCGCCGGTGCTGCAGCGGGGCGGCGGCGCGCACCTGACGGTGACGTCGCTGTTCGGCGCCATCACGGCGGTGCTGCTCTTCGCGGGGCTCTACCGCGGGATGATCCGCGAGAGCGTCGACTGGCTGCTCTGGACCTCGCTCGCGCTCTACGCGACGCAGGAGGCGATCTCGTCGAACATCCAGACGGTGCTGGCGTGGGCCGGATTCGGCGGGGGGTGGGCCCCCCCAGTGCGCACCATCATGCTGGCGGGACTGGTGGCCGCCTGCGTCATGCTCGCGTGCGCCATCCGCCGGCTGTCCATCGCCCGCGCGGGGGGCGATGCGCCCGGCCTCCTGGAGCGCATCCGCGGCTGACCCACCTTGCTGATACGCAATCTGTTACGGGTCAGGAAGCACCCTTGCCCGCCGCCCGGCGCGCGGCCACTTTTATCTCGCCGCAGGCTCCCTTCCTTCCTGTCACGCATTCGGAGGTCCCCATGTCGGACGGCCACACCACAGCGGAAAAGAACAACTACACGGTCACCTTCCACCCCGCGTTCGCCAGCCGCTGCGCCATCACCGGCGACGACGGCGAGTGCGAGGTGTACAAGCAGTCCGGGCCGCACCACCTGAACGGCGAGTCCCACCCCAAGCAGCACAAGATCCACCTCAAGGGGGGGAAGTACGACCGCGACGTGACGCTGGAGATCGCCGACCCGAAGCACGCGATCAAGCGGATTCACCTGGAGCTCTACGGCGACCGCGCGCCCACCGACATCGGGAGCGCGAAGGTCTTCCCCGCCGTGGAGACCTTCATCGCCGACAACCGCGCCGTGACCTGCCCCCCCGACTGCTGATCACGCGATGCTGACGTTCTACCTCCAGTGGCTGACGGCGCTCGAGCTGGCGGCGGTGGCGGCGTTCTCCCTCGCCGCGGGCCGGGCGGGCGCCGCCAGCCCCTGGCACACGGCCGGCTGGAGGCTCACGGGCGCGGCGTTCACCGCGTTCTCCGTGGACCTGGCGGCCCAGCTCGCGTTCGGCAGCGCCGCCATCGCCGGGGGCAGGGGAACGCCGGTGATGGACGCCTACCTGCGCGCGGGGCCGGCGTTCGACCACAGCCGCACCTTCCTGATGATGGCGGCGCTGGTGGCCTTGCTGGTGATCGGGGTGCTGCGCGCACCTCCCGCGCGGCGCTTCGCCCGGGGCGCGGCGGGGCTGCTGGCCGTGGGCCTGGTGATCGGGGCGGCCGCGGGGGTGGCGGAGGGCGGCTTCCTGCGCTCCCTGCACTACACCGCGGTGGCGATGGGCGACATCGCCGAGCTCCTCCTCCTCCTCTCCACCCTTTTCGTCCTCCTGCTCACCAACCGGGTGGACCGCTACCTATGGGCGCTGCTCGCGGCGTACGCGTGCAGCCTGGCGCTGGGGATCTTCTGGTTCTCGCTGTTCACGCAGATCGGCGTCGCCCGCGCCTGGCACCCGCAGCCGTGGAGCCTCAACGCGGTGTGGGTGGTCCTCTACGCCGCCATGGCCGTGCTGGCCTACCGGCGCTGGCGCGCCGGCCGCCGGGGGAGGCCGGTGTACGGGATGCTGGGCCCGCAGCGCCCGCAGCTCTCCATGATCGGCTGATCCGCTGACGACAGCCCGCTCATCACGCGAAGGGGCACGGAGACGAGTCTGTCTCCGTGCCCCCTTCGCGTCTCCGCGCCAGGATGGGTGATGATCGAAGTCCGGCGCAGCCGCGGCTACAGATCCTTGTATGGGTCGAAAATCATCCCGCCCCCGCCCGACCAAGTGTGCACTCGTGCAAGACCCCCAGGACGTCATCCTGAGGCCGACCACGTCTCATCCTTTTATCCGGCAAGGATTTGGCAGGCCGAAGGATCTATAGCCGGCCCATCGAAACACTTCAGGAATGCACGGCTGGTCGGGGACATCTGGTTTCACGGCCACTCGCGCGACCAGAGGAGGAGCGCCGCGGCGGCCAGCCAGAACGCGCCGTAGCCGCCCGCGAAGCCCACGGCGCCCCACGCGGCATGTCCCGCCCGCGCCGCCTCGTAGAAGTCGCGCAGCGCCAGGTGCGGCGGGAGGACGAAGGAGACCGCCTGCCGCACCAGCGGCGAGAGCGGCGGCTCCACCCCGGTCTCGGTGAAGAAGGACAGGAACCCCTGCCAGAGGTCGGTGACCAGGTACAGCGCGAGCGCGATCAGGCTGTCGCCGCGCGAGAACGCCACCGACGCGAACGCGACCACCCCGCCGTAGATCAGCGCGAAGAGCGCCGGCTGCACCAGCGCGTCCGCCCCCGCCCGCAGCTCTCCCCACGCCGCGAGCTGGCTCACCACGAAGAAGAGCGCGCAGATCACCAGGGTGAGCCCGTACGCGACCCCCCAGCGCAGCGCGTAATACGCCAGCGGGCGGGTGCGATGGGAGAAGTAGATGCGGTAGTAGCCCCGCCGCCGGTCCGTCGCGACGAAGCCGGCGAGGAGCACCAGCATCGAGGCGGCGGCCAGGTTGGCGAGGGTGAAGGCGATCTCGCCCGGGGGGATGGCGTCCGCCGCGTCGACCGTGTCGCCGCCGTGGACGTGGAAGCTGGGCTCGAGCAGGTAGAACGCGCCGCAGATGGCCAGCACCACCAGCAGCCGCCAGCGGAGCTGACGGAGGATGAGCGGGATCATCGCCCCTCCTCCGTGCCGCGTCCGCGGGCCACGGCGTGGTGGAAGCGCTGCTCCAGCGTCTCGCGCTCGGGCGCCAGGGCGCGCACCGAGACACCGCGCTTCATCAGCTCCGCCACGCGGCGGTTGAGGTCGTCGGTGTCGGCGGGCTGCACGCGGAAGGCGAGTTCCGGGCCCTCCTCGGCCACCGCGTCGGGGAAGCAGGCGCGCACCGCCTCGCCGGCGTGCGCCGTGCCCTCCACCTCCAGGCGATAGGCGGGGAAGCTCAGCGCCGGCGCGCGCAGGTCGATCACCTCGCGCAGCCGGCCGGCCTCCAGCACCGCCACGCGGTCGGTGGTGCGCTCCAGCTCGTCCAGGTCGTGCGAGGCGATCAGCACCACGCGCTTGGAATCCGCGGCGCGCCACTCGGCGACGATGGCGCGCAGCTCGGCGATCCACTCGGGGTCGAGGCCTCCCGTCGGCTCGTCCAGCACCAGCACCGCGCGCTCCCCCAGCAGCGCCTGCGCGATCGCCACCCGCTGCAGCATCCCCTTGGAGAGCGCGCCGACGCGGCGGTGCGTGGCGTCCTCCATCCCCACGCGGCGCAGCGCCGCGTCGATCTTGGCCGCCGGTTCGTCCAGATTCGCCAGGGCGGCGAACACGCGCATCGCGTGGCCCACGCTCCATGCCGGCGGGATGGCGACGGTCTCGGGGACGTACCCCATCCCGCGGCTGCCTACGTAGACGCGGGGCTCCATCCCGTCCACCCGCACCCCGCCGCCGCTGGGGCGGATGTAGCCCAGCAGCAGGCGGATCAGGGTGCTCTTCCCCGCGCCGTTGGGACCGACGATCCCCATCGCCG
>DASYJZ010000279.1:0-3949 GCA_035995965.1 Longimicrobium sp.
TCCTCTATCGTCCCGAATACTACTTCGGGCCGACGGACAAGGAGGGGAACAGCATCGAGGGGAAGGCGGAGCTGATCATCGGCAAGCAGCGCAACGGGGCCACGGGGAACGTCCCGCTCTTCTTCCGCAAGGAGTTCACGCTCTTCGAGAGCGTGAGCCACAACCCCCGCGAGGAGCACTGACGGCCGCGATGGCGAAGACGAAGACCGCCTTCTTCTGCCGCGAGTGCGGCAACGAGACGCCACGCTGGCAGGGCCAGTGCCCCGCCTGCCGCGAGTGGAACACGCTGGTCGAGGAGCCCAACGCCGCGAAACGGAAGCCGGCGGCCATGGGCTCCTCCGCCGTCCGCTTCGCCGCCGACGCCGTTCCCGTGCGCCTGCGCGACGTGGAGGGCGCCGAGCGCCGGCGGTGGACCACGGGCCTCGGCGAGCTCGACTTCGTCCTCGGCGGGGGCATCGTCCCCGGCTCGGTGGTGCTGGTCGGCGGCGAGCCGGGGATCGGCAAGTCCACCATCCTCCTGCAGGTCGCGGCGCGCCTCGAGTCGTCGAAGCTCCGCACCCTCTACGTCTCCGGCGAGGAGTCGGCGCACCAGGTGAAGCTGCGCGCCGAGCGCCTGGGCGGCGACGCGGCCGAGGTCACGCTGCTCGCCGAGACCGAGCTCGACGCCATCCTCCTGCGCGCCGCTGAGCTCGGGCCCGAGGTGCTGCTGATCGACTCCATCCAGACCGTCTACACCCCCGAGCTGGAGGGGGCGCCCGGCAACGTGGGCCAGGTGCGCGAGTGCGCCGCGCGGCTGCAGCGCTTCGCCAAGCAGACGGGAACCGCCGTCTTCCTGGTCGGCCACGTGACCAAGGGCGGGGGGATCGCCGGGCCCAAGACGCTGGAGCACATCGTCGACACCGTGCTCTACTTCGAGGGCGAGGGCGGCGTGGACCACCGGGTGCTGCGCGCCACCAAGAACCGCTTCGGCGGGGTGGACGAGATCGGCGTGTTCCGCATGACCGCGGAGGGGCTGGTCCCCGTCGCCAACCCGTCCGAGCTGTTCCTGGGCGACCGCTCCACCCGCGCCTCCGGCTCCGCGGTGGTGTCGACCATGGAGGGGACGCGCCCGCTGCTGGTGGAGGTACAGGCGCTCGCCGCCAGGGCCAGCTACGGCGCCCCGCAGCGCGTCAGCACCGGCTTCGACCACAAGCGCCTCGCCCTCCTCCTGGCTGTGCTGGAGAAGCGGGCCGGCATCCCCTTCGGCCAGCTCGACGTCTTCCTCAACGTGGTCGGCGGATTGAAGCTGGTGGAGACGGCGGGCGACCTCGCGGTGGCCGCCGCGCTCGCCTCCAGCGTCTACGACCGCGTGGTGCCGCCGGACGCGGTGTTCATCGGCGAGCTGGGCCTCGGCGGCGAGGTGCGGCCGGTCGGCCAGGTCGAGCGCCGCCTGGCCGAGGCCGCGCGGATGGGCTTCACCGCCGCCTACCTGGCTCCGCGGGCCGCGCCCCGCACCCCGCCCGCGGGGATCCGCGTGGTCGAGACCGAAGACGTGAAGAGCCTTGTCCAGCGCGTCTTCACCTGAGCCGCGGGCGGCCGCCGTCATCGTCGCGGGTGGCTCCGGGCGGCGCGTGGGCGGCCCCGTCCGCAAGCAGTACCTGGAGATCGGCGGGATCCCCGTCCTCCTCCGGGCCGTCCTCCCCTTCCTGGTCGACCCCCGCATCCATCAGGTCGTGGTCGTCCTTCCTCCGGACGACGTCGGCGCGCCGCCGCCGTGGCTGGCGTCGCTCGGCGTGCGCATCGTCGCGGGCGGCGCCGAGCGCGGCGACTCCGTTCGCAGCGGCCTGGCGGCGGTCGAGGAGGACGCCGACTTCGTGCTGGTGCACGACGGGGCGCGGCCGTTCGTCTCCCCCGGTATGATCGAACGCGTCCTCGACGCCGCCCCGCGCGCGTCCATCGCCGCCATCCCGGTCACGGACACCATCAAGCAGGTGGACGAATACGGCGCCATCACCGGCACACCGGACCGCGCGCGGCTCTGGCAGGCGCAGACGCCACAGGGATTTCCTCGCGCGGGGCTGCTGCGCGCCTACGCCCGGGCGCGGGAGGACGGCGTCGCGGCGACGGACGACGCCGCGCTGTACGAGCGCTACGTCGGTCCGGTGCGGGTGGTGATGGGCTCCTATCGCAACCTCAAGGTCACCCGGCCGGCGGACCTGGCCGTGGCGGAGTCGCTGGCACTTGACCCTGAAGTGGGGGAGGGTGAATGATTGCCGTCGCCTCGCACCGCGCGTTACGGCGCCTCCCTGGCGCGGCGGGCGCGCGGCCACTGACGGACCGCCGATGACGACCCACCACGCGCGAGACGCCGCCGAAGCGAAGATGAGCCAGCAGCACGCCGAGGCCGACGCGCCGCGCACCACCGTCTTCCGGATCCTCTTCGTCTGCACGGGGAACACCTGCCGCTCCCCGCTGGCCGAGGGGCTCGCGCGCGCCGAGATCGCGCGGCGCGGCTGGAAGCACGTGGAGGTCGCGTCCGCGGGGCTCTCGGCGGGCGAGGGGGAGCGGGCGACGCGCGCGGGCGTGGTGGTGGCCGGGCGCGCGGGGATCGACCTCAAGGCGCACCGCTCCCGCCAGCTCACCCCCGATCTCGCCTACTCCGCCGACCTGATCCTGGCGATGGGCCCCGGGCACGTCGCCGAGCTGCGGCGGCTCGGCGTGGGCGAGCGCGCGATCACCCTCGGCGACTTCGTTGCGGGCGGGGAAGGCATCGGCCCGGCCGTGCAGGACCCGTTCGGCGGGAGCGAGGCCGTGTACCAGGAGACCTTCCAGGAGCTGCGCGGGCTGGTGGCCGCCGCCCTCGACCGGCTGGAGCCGGTGCTGGCGCCGTGACCGACCCCGTCGCCGCGTCCACGCGGGTGATCGCGCTCCTCGGCGACCCCGTCTCGCACTCCCTCTCCCCCCGCATCCAGAACGCCGCGATCCGCGCCCTCTTGCTCGACGGGGTGTACGTGGCCCTGCGCTGCGCCGGCGGCGACCTGCCGTGGGTCCTGCGTGCGCTCGCGCACGCGGGCGGCGGCGGCAACGTCACCGTCCCCCACAAGGAGGCCGCCTTTCGCGCCGTCGACCGCCGCACCGCCGCGGCCGAGGCGACGGGTGCGGTCAACACCTTCTGGCTCGCCGAGGGCGAGGTGTGGGGCGACAACACCGACGTCGAGGGATTCACCGCCGCGGTGCGCGTGCTCCTGGGCCGCTCCGCCGCCGGCGCGCGCGTCCTGCTGCTCGGCGCGGGCGGCGCGGCGCGCGCCGTCGTCCACGCGCTCGCCTCGCACGGCGCCGAGCGGATCGTGATCGTCAACCGCACCGGGGAACGTGCCCGCGAGCTGGCCCACCGCTTCGGCCGCGGCAGGACGCAGATCGAGGTGGTCGCGTCGGCCGGCGAGCTCGGCGCCGCCTCCTTCGACCTCGCCGTCAACACCACCTCGCTCGGCTTGCACGCCGACGATCCGCTCCCCCTGGACCCGCTCGCTGCGCCGGAGATCGACGCCGCGCTGGACCTTGTCTACGACCGCTCCGGAGAGACGCGCTGGGTGCGGGCGATGAACGCGCACGGCATCCCGACGGCCGACGGCACGGAGATGCTCCTGCAGCAGGGCGCCGCCGCCTTCCGCCGCTGGTGGAGCCTCGACCCGCCGCTCGAGGTGATGCGCGCGGCCCTGCGCGAGAACTGAAACAGCAAATTCTCTCACAGGGGGTCACCGAGGACTTGGAAGACGCGCGCCGAAGCACCGCCGTGACCCCTGTGACCCCTGTGACCCCTGTGAGAGCCCCGACTGAGCCGCGCCAACGACGAAGCTCGGATGCCCATCGCCACCCTCGCCCATGACCTCTGGAACGGTGCGCTCGACCTGGTGTTCGCGCCGGTCTGCGTGTCGTGCCGCGAGCCCGTCGACACGGCCGACAGCGAGCG
>DASYJZ010000280.1:0-4830 GCA_035995965.1 Longimicrobium sp.
GTTCGAGCACGTGGCGCGCGAGCACGCGGTCACCATCCACACCGTGATCACGGTCCTCAACAAGCTGGTCGAGAAGGGGCTGCTGAAGCGCGAGAAGCGCGACGACCTGCTGCACTACGAGGCGCGCATGAGCGAAGACGAGCTGCTCTCGCACGCGTCGCGGCGCGTGGTGGAGGGCATTCTCTCGCTCGGGCACGAAGCCGTCGCGGCATCGTTCGTGGACGTGCTCGCGGAGCGGGACCCGGAGCGCCTCGGCGAGCTCGCGCGGCTGATCCAGCGCCGCCTCGACGAGCAGGAGAGGTGATGTCCGCGCGACCCGGCCAGGGAACCCTCGTCTCGCGCGAGCAGCATCGGCGGCGTGCGCTGCTCCTGGGTGTGGCCGCCCTCCTGCTGCTCAGCTTCGGCCCCGTGTTCGGCCACCACTTCGCGGGGGGACTGGAGCACGCGCTCAGTGGAAAGGACCACCTGGGGCCGATCTGTCTGATCGCTACGCACGAGATCCTGGCTCCGGTCCACTACCTCTTCCACGCACTGATCGTCGGCGGGCTGCTCTTCGCCCTGTACGACCGCGCCCGCGCGTGGCTCCGCGTCCGTCGCGCCCTCCGCCCCCTCGAGGTCCGGGGCCCGGCCGAGGGAGACGCCGTCTGGACGGCGGCCATCGCCGCCGGTGTCGATCCGCTCGAGGTGCGGGTCGTGGAGGGGCTCCCGAACCCCGCCTTCACGGTCGGGTGGTGGTCTCCACGCATCTTCGTCGCGGAGGCGCTGGCGCAGCGTCTCACGGCCGACGAGCTCGCGGCGCTGCTGGCCCACGAGGGGGCGCACGTCGACCGCCGCGACCCGCTCCGGCTCTCACTGCTGCGCTTCTTCGCGCACCTGCTCTTCTGGCTGCCGGCGCTGCGCCGCCTCGCCGCCGACGTGGCGGACGAGGCCGAGATCCAGGCGGACGACCGCGCGGCACGGGAGCGTCCGCTCGCGCTCGCGAGCGCGCTGCTCGCCCTCGCGTCGTGGCAGCAGCCGCGGGGGTCGGCGCTGCCGGACGCGGTCGGCTTCGCCCAGCGGGTGAGCCTCCTCGACCGCCGCATCCGCCGGCTCGCCGGCGAGGAGCCCGCACCCGCCAGCAGCCTCACCCGCGGCTCCCTCGCCGCCGCGATCGTCGCGCTCGCGACCGTCTGGACCAGCGGCGCGATCATGGCGCATCCCCTGCCCACGGGCGCCATGCACCACCACCTCACCCACTGCGAGCACCCCGGCCGGCTGCCGTTCGTGCACCTGGTCTGCTTCCCCGACGCGCTTCGCTCGCGCACGGACCTCTGCCCCCACGCCCGCCGGCTCTGATCCTGGCTGGAACTCCGGGAACGCAGGCGCGGCGTGGTGATGCGACCGAGGGGCGCCGCACGGATGCGGCGCCCCCCGGGCGGGCGCGGGTCCGGCGTGATGCCGGACCCGCGGTTCCGTGCGCGCGGTCAGCGCGTCGCGGACGCCTCCAGGCTCTCGCGCAGCTCGGCCTCGAAGCTCGGCACCGGGGCCTCGCGCCCGATCCCGCTCACCGCCACGGTGCCCAGCCGCGCGCGCTCGGCCGCGGTACGGGCCACGGCGCCGATGGTCTCGTACACGCTGGCCGTCAGCGCCCGTCCCGGCACCCCGCCGATCTGCCCGGCCGCGTCGGCGGCCACGATGGCGTGGACCAGGTCGAACAGCGGGCCGCGCGGCGGGATCTTGATGATGTGGCCTCCCACGATCACCGCCCCGCCGCCGCCCTGGATCACCCCGAACAGGATCTGCGCGTAGATCCCCCGGTCCACGATGTCGGGCAGGACCAGCGTCTGGGCGCACACGCGTTCGAAGAACAGCTCCTGCACCCCCGTGCGCGTGTCGGTCCACAGCACGTCGAAGCAGCTCTGGTCGGCGTCCAGCCCGAAGTACTCGCCGATGAAGGTCACGTTCGGGTCGCCGTGCGAGAAGGGCGCGTCCACCGCCGGGTCCCACGGCTGGTCGGTCACCGTCACCGTGTGCGAGAACGAGCCGGCGCCGTCGAACGAGGCGGAGAGGATCACGTCGATTCGCGGCCCGCCGTTCTTGGGCCCCAGCTCCAGGTAGGCGCACCCCACCACGCCGCTCCCCGTGGCCACCATCTGCGGGTGGAAGTGGTGCAGCGCCGGGTCCACGAAGTCGGAGCCCAGCAGCGGCTGCCCCGAGACCGGCCCCTGGAAGCTGGCGCCCGCGTTGGACGAGGTCCGGAAGTAGACGCGCGCCGAGCCCTCGCGGAAGTCCGACCATGCTACGGCGAAGTGCTTCCGGTTCGCGTCGACCGCGAAGGCGCAGCCGGTGGCCAGCGTCAGCACGCGGAAGGTGGAGCCGGGAAAGTGCGGCCACCCGTCGGTCTTGGGGAGGTTGTTGTCCAGCGAGTGGATGCCGGTCACCACCGCTTTCTGCGCCAGGAACGAGGCGCCGCCATCCACCGAGCGCAGGTACTCGATCGTCTTGGTGCCGTTCTGGTACCACACGATGTGCACCGTTCCGTCCAGCCCCACGCTGATCTCGGGCGCGAAGGACGACGCGGAGAGCTGGCTTCCCGGCGCGGAGTTCCCGGTTCCGTGCCAGCTGGCGCCGTGGTCGGTGGAGCGCGCGAAGCGCAGCGGCGCCGAGGCGCCCCACACCGCGTAGACGTTGCCGAAGTGCGGGCTGGCCGGGTTCTGGTCGCACGCGATCCATCCCTTGTCGTCCGCCGTGTCGCCCACGTGCAGCGGGGTCGGCTGGCCCCAGCTCAACCCGCCGTCGGTGGACTTGTAGACGTACATCCCGATCGTGGCGATGTCGTTCGCGTACGAGATCGGCTCGGCCAGGTAGAAGACGTTGCCCAGGTGGTCGAACACCGCCGCCGGGTCGGTCATCCCCGCCTCGGCGTCCTTCCCGTTCATCCCCACGAAGCTCCCCCACTCGGGGAGCGTCGGGAGCTGCGAGTCGGCCCAGCTCTGCCCGCCGTCGAGCGAGACGCGGATGCCGATGCTGAACACGTACTTGACGGGGTTGCTGAACTTCTTGGAGGCGGCGATCAGGTGGTCGGGGTTGTTGGGGTTCACCGCGATGACGGACTCGCTGCGCGCCTGGCTGGGCGTGCCCGAGGTCACCTGCACATCGGGGCCCTGGAGGAGCGAATGCTTGGTGGACATGACTCTCTTTCCGTGAAACGTGTGTGGACGCGTGCGTCCGCGGGCCGGTGGGGATCGGCGGGCCGGCCGGGTCTTTCCCGGCGGGGGAGGGGCAACCACGGAGCGAAGCCGCTCCGCCGCCGGTGGAGCCGACGGGCACTCTCCGGCGACATGCTACCCTTTTGCACGCCGCGGGCCCGGAGGCGGGCCGGCCTTGCAGGCCGCCCCAACCCTTTGCCCGGCCTGTATTTGCTTCCCGGAGTTGACGACCCTCGGGCCGCGTAGCAGATGCGACAAGTGTGGTACGACTGCGACAGCCGCGCCTCACCCTCACGCCGCCGCAGACGCCGGGCAACGGCGCCGGAATCATCCGCGGGAGTGTCTCCTTGCGAGCATGTTTTATGCACGGTAAAATCGACCTCCGCCCCGGCTGTGCGGGTGCAGCCACGAACGCGACGGACCAGAAGGAACGATGACGATTCGAGGCATTCCGGGCGCGTTCGCCGCGCTCTTCACACTCGGCGCGGTGGCGTCGCCGCTCGGCGCGCAGACCGACTACTACAACACCGACGCTTCGCGCCCGGTGCGGATCGAGGACGCGTACCCGGTCGAGCGGCACGCCTTCGAGCTGCAGCTCGCCCCGCTCCGCCTGGAGCGCCGCCAGGGCGGCGTCTACAACTGGGAGGTCGCGCCCGAGCTGGCCTGGGGGATCCTGCCGCGCACGCAGGTCGACGTCGCATTTCCGCTGCGCTACGTGGACGGTGGAGTGGGGCGGCGGACGGCGGCCCTGGCCGGGATCCATCTCTCCGCGCTCCACAACCTGAACGCGGAGACCTCGTCGCTGCCGGCGTTCGCGGTGGCGGCCGACGTGACGCTTCCCGCGGGCGGCCTCGCGGCGGACCGGACGTACACGTCGGTGAAGGGGATCGCGACGCGCACGCTCTCCTGGGCGCGCTTCCACGTGAACGGCCAGTACACCTTCGGCTCCGCTCCCTCGGCGGGCGAGAGCGCGGGCGAGGCGTCCCGGTGGATGGCGGGCATGGCCGTTGACCGCAGCTTCCCCTTTACGTCGACGCTGGTGACGGCGGACGTGTTCGCGGAGCAGCCGCTCGCCTCCGGGGCCGACCTCGCGTGGACCCTGGAGACGGGCTTTCGCTACCAGACGAGCCCGCAGTTCAACGTGGACGCGGGCGTGGGGCGCCGCTTCACCGGTACCGGCCAGGGCTGGTTCTTCACCTTCGGGATGTCGCACGCGTTCGCGCTGCGGAACCTGATTCCGCTGCGGTGACCGAGATGAACGCAACGACCGAAACCCGTAACGCCCGCTCCGGCGGGATGGAGATTCGCATGAACGCGAAGGTGCGCGGCCGCGCGGTCCTGGGCGCCGCGGCGCTGATGGCGGGGCTCGCGGGCCCGGCCGCCGCGCAGCTGTCGCGGACGTACGAGCAGTTCTACCTGCCGGCGGAGCACAACTGGACCTTCCGGCGCAGCTACGCGGCGGCCGACCGGCTCTTCAACGCCTTCGACTACGGGCACGCCATCCTGTACGAGAAGCTGTACACGAGGCCGGGCGCGCCCGCGCGGGAGCTGGAGGAGAAGGAGTTCGACTTCATCACCCGCCGGCTGCTGGTGAGCCCCCCGCGGCTTCCGCTGGAGGAGGCGGCGATCGAGGTGGAGTACG
>DASYJZ010000281.1:0-11465 GCA_035995965.1 Longimicrobium sp.
CGGCCGACACCGGCAAGAAGGCGGGGGCCGACAGCGCCAGGCTCGCGCCGCTCCCGCCGCCGCCCCCGCCCCCCGGCTTCAACGTGGAGGGCGACGCGGCCACCACCCAGGCGCTCACCCGCTTCATGAAGAACCTCGAGGCGTCGCCCTTCATCCGCGACGTGGCGCTGGTGACCAGCGAGCAGACGCAGACCCAGGGGAGGACGTATCTCAAGTTCACCCTCGAGGCCCGCTGGGAGCAGCCCGACTCCACCCTGATCGAGACCGTCGCGGTCGTCCCGGTGAACTGATGGCGCTTCCCCCGCTCGACCCCGGAACCCGGAAGAACCTCCTGTTGGGCACCGTGCTGCTGGTGGCGGTGGCCGGGTTCTTCTACCTGAAGGTGTACTCGCCGCGCACCGCGGCCATCGCCGCGCTGGAGACCGACCTCGCGCGCATCGAGCAGAGCAACTCGGCGGCGCGCGGGCTCACCCGCGGCGCCACCAGCCCCGAGGAGGCGCTGGAGCTCTACCGCCGCCAGCTGGCGGTGGTGGAGGGGCTGATCCCCTCCACCGAGGAGCTCCCCGACCTCCTCGACGCCATCTCGGCGCAGGCGCAGCAGACGGGGGTGGAGATCTCGCTGATCCAGCCGATCTCGGCCACGCAGGAGCGCTACTACACCCGCCGCGTGTACGACATGGCGGTGCAGGGGCGCTACCAGGACATCGGCGAGTTCCTCACCCGGGTGGCCTCGCTGCCGCGGGTGGTGACGCCCACCGACCTGCGCCTGGCGCCGCTGGCCACGCCGGCGCAGCCGGCCGGCGCCGGGGGCGGCGACCAGCCGCCGCGGCTGGAGGCCCGCTTCTCCATCGAGACCTACGTGATCCCCACCGCCCCGCTGAGCGATGCGCACGCCGGCTGACTTCCGGGCCCTGGCGGCCCTCCTCGCCCTCGTGGCCGCCCCGGCGGCCGCGCAGGCCCCCGCGCGCCCGGTCGCTACGGACCCGGCCGCGCCCGCCGCCGCGCCGGCGGCGGCGCTCCCCGCGGCCGACGTGTACCGCCGCGAGGTGTTCCGCTACCAACGCGGCGGCCGCCCCGACCCCTTCCAGCCGCTGCTGACCGCGGCCGAGCTGGGCTTCCGGGTGGAGGACCTGCGGCTGACCGCCATCATCTACTCCCCCGGCAACCGCTCGGTGGCGGTGTTCGCCGCCGGAGACAGCGCCCGCCGTTACCGCCTGCACCCGGGGCAGCGGATGGGCACGATGACGGTGCTGCGCATCCTCCCCAACCGGGTGGACGTGCGGGTGGACGAGTTCGGCGGCAGCCACCTGCAGAGCATCCCGCTGGTGCGCGCCGAGCGCATCCAGCAGCAGGCGGCGCAGGCCGCGGGCGCCGCGCCGCAGCCGCAGCTCCCGGTCACCTTCACCCCCGCCCCGCCGGCGCCGCAGGCCCCCCGGGTGCTGCGCCGCGGCCCGGCTCCCGCGGCCGCGCCGCCGCCGGCTGCGCCCGCGGTGAGCCCGCGGCCGCCCACGTACACCTCCGGCACGCGCCCGCGCTGATGCCCGCGCGGATGAACCCGAACGCAAGGACAGGAACCATGCTGCGCAATCTCGCGATCGCGCTCCTCCTCCCCGGGCTGGCCGCCGCGCACGCCGCGCGCCCCGCCTTGCCGGGGAGCGTGTCGGCGCTGCGCCTGGAAGGGCGCGCGGGGCGCACCGAGCTCACCGTGCAGGTCAGCGGGGGCGAGGTGCGCTGGACCGCCTTCCCGCTGCAGGGCCCGGCCCGCGTGGTGGTGGACATCGAGGGGGCCACGAGCGACCTCTCGGCCTCGCGCTACGACGGCATCGACCGCGGCGGGGTGAAGGGGGTGCGCAGCAGCCAGCACGCGGCCGACGTGGTGCGGCTGGTGCTGGACCTGGACCGCGAGCTCCAGTACACCGTCACCCGCGTCCCCGAGGGGATCCGGATCTCGCTCGAGTCCGGCGCGCAGGCGTTCCAGCCCTGGAGCTCGGGGGCCGGGTACGCCGCGGCGGCGCCCGGGGCGGCGGCGCCGTACACGCGCGCCGCCGCGCCCCCGGCCCGCCCGGAGGCGCAGGCGCAGCAGCAGCCCAGGAGCCGCGCCCGGCCGATCACGGCCACCTTCGAGAACACCGACATGCGCGACGTGCTGGCCACGTTCGCCGAGCTCACCGGGCGCTCCATCGTGCCGGGCTCGGAGGTGGGCGGGATCCGCGTGGAGTACGTGACCTTCAACAACCAGCCCTGGGACGTGGCGCTGCGCTCGCTGCTGCGCGCCTACGGGCTCGCCGCCGACGAGGACGCCAGCGGGATCATCCGCGTGGACCAGATCGGCAAGCTGGCCGAGCGCGAGACGCTGGAGCCGCTGGTCACGCGCACCTTCCGCATCAACTACGTGCCGGTGGCGGAGATGCAGGCCACCCTCGTCGGGCTCAAGAGCGAGCGCGGCTCGGTCAGCATCAACCAGACCACCAACACCCTGATCGCCACCGACGTCCCCAGCGTGATCGAGGACTTCGACCGGCTGGTCACGCAGCTCGACGTGCGCACCCCGCAGGTGTCGATCCAGGCCAAGATCGTGTTCATCAACCGCACCGACGCCGAGGACCTGGGGATCACCTACGACATCAAGGACTCGCGCGGCAACTCGCTGAACACGCTCACCAGCGCCCCCGACCCGGTCACCGGGGCGCCCACCAACAGCAACATCGTGTCGCTGGGGGGCAGCTCCATCGCGGCGCTGGGCAACGCCCACAGCCGCGTGCAGGACCCGGCGCTGCAGGTGCTCACCTCGCTGGTGCTGGGGCGCTACACGCTGATCAACTTCATCGAGGCGCTGCAGACCGCGCAGCTCTCCGACGTGCAGGCCGCCCCGGTGGTGACTACCACCAGCAACCACGAGGCGCAGATCTGGGTGGGCGAGCGCACCCCCATCCGCGTAGTGGACCTGGGCGGCGCCAACGTGGGCACCGCCAGCACCGGCCCCCGCGCCACGGCGCAGCTGGTGGAGACGGGGATCCGGCTGATCGTGACCCCGCAGGTGACCAACGACCGGCGCGTGCTGCTGCAGCTGCACGCCGAGCGCTCCAGCGCCGCCGCGGCCGCCGGCGACATCGGCGTGCAGTTCCTGCAGCAGCAGGGCGACACGCGGGTGATGGTGCGCGACGGGGAGACGGCCGTGATCGGCGGCCTGACCGTGACCGAGGTCACCCAGACCCGCTCCGGGATCCCCTTCCTGATGGACATCCCCTTCCTGGGTGCGCTCTTCCGCAACACGCACTCGCAGGAGCAGAAGCGTGACCTGCTGATCATGGTCACCCCCCACATCGTCGAGGAGACGGAGTGATCTCCCGGCGCCGCGTTCCCCACCCACGGAGGTCCCTCGTGGCCGGCTTTCCCCTGCGGCGCGCCGCCGCCATCCTGCTGGTGCTTTCCGCGGGCGGGCTGGTCGCGGCGTGCGACGGCACCAACGGCTGGACCCCCACCGGCCCCCCCGGGGGCGGCGGGTCGTCCGGCGGCACCGACACGCACGCGCCGGTGGTGCAGCTGGTCAAGCCCGACAGCAACGCCAACGTGGCGGTGGGCGAGGCGGTGTACGTGGAGGTCCGCGTGACCGACGACGTGGCGCTCGACTCGGTGCAGCTGCGCGCCTTCGAGCTGCGCGGCTCGGCGGTGCTGGGCACCGACAGCTCGGTGGCCCGCTTCGCGACCAAGAGCGTGCACCTCCGGGGCCTGACCCCCGCCGTGCGCGACACCACCCTCAAGCGCTTCCTGGAGGCGCTGGCCGACTCGTCGCGGGCGCAGCGGGTGCGGGTGGTGGTCACGGCGTGGGACACGGCGGGGAACTCGTCGGCCGACAGCACGCTGATCAACATCGGCGGGCCGCGCGTGGTGATCCTGTCCCCCGCCACGGGCGCGTCGTTCTTCGGCGGCACCACGCTGCCGCTCCGCGTGCTGGCGGCCGACTCGGCGCAACTGGTGCGCTCGGTGCGGGTGACGGGCACCGGCGCCTTCGCCTTCGACACCACGCTCACCTTGGCGGCGCCGGTGCCGCAGGTGGTCGACACGGTGGTGATCGCGATCCCGGCGACCATCGCCGGGGCGGTGGTGCAGGGGACCGAGGAGCTCAGGGCCACGGTGACGGCCGCGTCGGGGGCGCAGGGGGTGAGCGCGCCGGTGACGGTCACCATCAGCCCCGCGCAGCTCGACCGCACCCCGCCGCAGGTGAGCTTCCACGCCCACGTCCCCGGGCACGTGGAGGTGGACGACTCGTTCTCGGTGGTGGTCTCGGCCACCGACGAGACGCGCGTGGACTCGGTGGGGATCACCATCTACGCCATCCACCCGCGCGGCGCGGTGAGCGACACCTTCGCGGTGCTCGTGCGCAAGGTGCGCGCGGCGGCCGACTCGGCGAACTTCAGCATGGGCCAGATCCCGCTGACGGGGCTGGACACGGTGGGCCTGCGGCTGGAGGTGACCGCCTGGGCCACCGACCCGGCCGGGAACTGCGGCGCCGCGGTCTCGCCCGACGCGCCGCAGGGGCAGCCCTGCCGCGCCGGCCCCTCGGGGTCGCGGCTGGCGGCGTCGGTGCCGGGGTATCCGTACACCACGCTGGTGGTGCGCGGGCTCACGGTGGCGCGCCCCAACCCGGGCGACGTGCTGGCCGACCTGCTGGCCGACAGCAACCGCGTCTACCTCTCCAACTTCACCCGCAACCAGGTGGACGTGCTCCCCATCGGCGCGCTGACGTACGGCACGCCGGTGCGGGTGGGCTCGCAGCCCTGGGGGCTGGCGCTGGGGCGCAACCGCGACTCGCTGTACGTGGCGAACAGCGGCGGCACCAACATCTCCGTGGTCCCGCTGGGCCCGGGCACGCTGACCGAGGCGCAGGGCCGGCGCATCTTCACGCAGAACGAGAAGCTGTTCTCCGTCACCTTCAACCCCTCCACCGAAGAAGTGGGCGGGGTCACCTCGTTCGACTACTCCGACCGCCCGCAGTTCATCGCCCAGACCTCCAACGGGCTGCTGGTGTACAGCACCAAGCCCACGGCGGCCGCGGCCGACGGCACCGTGCGCATCTTCGACGCGCGCAAGACGCGCTCGGAGATCTTCACGGGGTACGTGGACCGGCACACGGCGGGGGTGGCGCTGGCGGTGAACGCCGACTCGGCGTTCCTGATCACCGGGGTCAAGCAGGTGCTGGTCTGCCCGCGCCGCCGCTTCGGCGACCCGGCCGACCCGCCCTGCATTGCCGGGTACCCGAGCTTCGTCTCCGACTCGCTCACCCGCATGCGCAGCCAGCCGCCCAACGCCTCGGGCGGGAAGTGGGACACCCGGCTGGACCTGGGCGCCGACGTGCAAGACGTGGGGCTCAGCGACACCACCTTCGTGGCGGTGAGCAGCGACCGCAACTACGTGGCGGTGGGCGAGGGCGCGGTCACCAACGCGCGCATCCCGCTCTTCAACGCCCCGGCCGGCGGCGACTCGCTGGTGCTGGTGGGCGACGTGCGCGACCTGATCAGCAACACGGCCGAGCGGGTGATCGGGCTGGGGCTGAACTACGACGGGTCGCTGGGCGTGGCGCGCGGCAACCAGGCCTACTACTTCAACAACCAGCTGCGACTGCAGGGCGTGGTGGCGGCGGGCTCGCCCACGGGCGGCGTGGCGATGCACCCGGCCAACGCGGGGTACCCCGGCGGGAGCTTCCGGCTCTCCTTCGTGTCGGGGATCGACGCCACCGGGCCGTACGTGGACGTGATCGACAACTTCAACTTCTTCCGGGTGAAGCGGGTGTACACCCGCGACCCCGTGGTGGGCGCCATCGCGGTGGCGCCGCGCGCCGCCACCGACGGCGGCACGGTGACGCTGCGCATCTACGCGCTCACCAGCGGCGGCATCCTGGCGCTGCCGATCACCTCGGCCGACCTGGTGCCGTAGCGCCGATGGGCCGGCCGGGGCGGCGGGGGTCTGGCGAAGGCCGGGCCCCCGCTGTTCTTTTAGGGGGATGAGCCGCTTCCGCTTCACCACCGCCGGCGAGAGCCACGGCCCGGCGCTCGCCGCGGTGGTCGAGGGCGTCCCCGCCGGCGTGCCGCTCGCGGCCGACGAGATCGACGCGGAGCTGCGCCGGCGGCAGGGCGGCTACGGCCGCGGCGGACGGATGCGCATCGAGAGCGACCGCGCCGAGATCCTCTCCGGCGTGCGCCACGGCGAGACGCTGGGCTCGCCGGTCACGCTGCTGGTGCGCAACCGCGACTGGGAGAACTGGACCGCCGCCATGTCGCCCGCCGCCGTGGAGAACGGCGGCGACGACGCGGCGATGCGGCGCGTCTTCTTCCCCCGTCCCGGCCACGCGGACCTGGTCGGAGCGCTCAAGTACGACCGCGCCGACGCGCGCGACATCCTGGAGCGGGCCAGTGCGCGGGAGACGGCGGCGCGGGTGGCCGCGGGCGCGGTGGCGAAGCGGCTCCTGGCCGAGGTCGGGATCACCGTCGGCAGCCACGTGGTCTCCCTGGGCGGCGTGGTGGCGCGGGTGCCGGAGGCGCTGCCGGAGGACCTCAACGCCGCGTCGGACCCGTCGCCGGTGCGCTGCCTGGACGCGGAGGCCGAGGGGCGGATGATCGACGCGATCGACGCGGCGAAACGGGCGGGCGACACGCTGGGCGGGGTGGTGGAGGTGGTGGCCCGCGGCGTCCCCGCCGGGCTGGGCTCGCACGTGTCGTGGGACCGCAAGCTCGACGGGCGGCTGGCGGGGGCGCTGATGTCGATCCAGGCGATCAAGGGGGTGGAGGTCGGCCTGGGCTTCGAGGCGGCGGCGCGCCCCGGCTCGCGGGTGCACGACGCCATCGTGCTGGACGGCTCGGCGCAGGGCGGGGGATACGGGCGGGTGGGGAACAACGCGGGCGGGCTGGAGGGCGGGATCAGCACCGGCCAGCCGATCGTGCTCCGCGCCGCGATGAAGCCGATCTCGACGCTGATGCAGCCGCTGCGCACGGTGGACCTGCGCACCGGCGAGCCGGCCGAAGCGGTGCGCGAGCGCTCCGACGTCTGCGCCGTCCCGGCGGCCGGGGTGGTGGCCGAGGCGATGGTGGCGCTGGTGCTCGCCGCCGCGCTGCTGGAGAAGGTGGGCGGCGACTCGCTCGCCGAGGTGCGGCGGAACCTGGGCGGCTACCTGGCGCGCATCAGCGAGCGCGGGATCTTCGTGGGCTAGGGCTTCGGTGCGGTCCGCGGCTTTCCCCCTTCCCGGTTTGTCGACGGACGGTACTGCGTCTCCCGCCGTCCGCATCCCATTCCCTCCGTCTGCCGACGCATGGCCCCGTCCCCGCAACCGATCGAGCGCGTGGTGCTGCTGGGGTTCATGGCGGCGGGGAAGACGGCGGTGGGGGCGGAGCTGGCGCGGCGGCTGGGGTGGGAACACCTGGACCTGGACCGCGAGATCGAGCGGCGCGAGGGGCGCAGCGTCGCGGCGATCTTCGCGGCGGAGGGCGAGGGGCGCTTCCGCGAGCTGGAGGCGCGTGCCACGGCGGAGCTCGCTTCGCAGTCCCAGGTCGTCGTCTCCCCTGGGGGGGGGTGGATTACCGGGGCGGGGAACCTCGAGGCGCTGGGAGGCGGCACGCTCGCGGTGTGGCTGCGCGTCTCGCCCGAGGAGGCGGTGCGCCGGGCGGCCGCTTCTCCCGGCGAGCGGCCGCTGCTCGCGGGGGCGGACCCGCTCGAGGCCGCGCGCCGGCTGCTGGAGGCCCGCGCCCCACTCTACGCCCACGCCGGGCTGCACGTGGACACCGAGGGGCGCTCCCCCGGGGAGGTCGCCGCCATCATTCAAACCGAGTTGCGGGCCCGCAGCGGGCCCATGTGACGAGAGGCCGTAGCTTCTTCATGCCGGAAAAGCACAGCAAGACGCGCCTGGTGGTGGTGGAGAGTCCCACCAAGGCGAAGACCATCCGCGGCTTCCTGCCGGCGGGCTACAAGGTGGCCGCGTCGATGGGCCACGTGCGCGACCTCCCCGAGTCCGCCGCCGAGATCCCCGCCGCCCTCAAGGGGCAGGAGTGGGCGCGGCTCGGCGTGAACGTGGAGAACGACTTCGAGCCCGTCTACGTGATCCCCGCGGGGAAGCGGAAGGTGGTCTCGGAGCTGCGCGCGCTGCTCAAGGACGCCGACGAGCTGGTGGTCGCCACCGACGAAGACCGCGAGGGGGAGAGCATCGGCTGGCACCTGGTGGAGGTGCTGAAGCCGCGCGTGCCCATCTCCCGCATCGTCTTCCACGAGATCACCCCCGAGGCGATCCGCGAGGCGCTGGCGAACCCCCGCACCATCGACGCCGACGTCGTCCGCGCGCAGGAGACGCGGCGCATCCTGGACCGGCTGGTGGGCTACACCCTCTCCCCCCTGCTCTGGAAGAAGATCGCCACCGGGCTCTCCGCCGGCCGGGTGCAGTCCGTGGCGGTGCGGCTGCTGGTGGTGCGCGAGCGCGAGCGCCGCGCCTTCCACTCCGCCGTCTACTGGGACCTGAAGGCCACGCTGGCGAAGCAGGCCGCCGCCTTCGGTGCCATGCTGCAGTCCGTCGGCGGCAAGCGGGTGGCGACGGGGAGGGACTTCGACGAGACCACCGGGCGGCTGAAGACGCAGGGCGTGGTGCTGCTGGGGGAGGAGGAGGCGAACGCGCTGCGCGGCCGCCTGCGCTCCGCGTCGTGGATGGTGACGGAGACGGACGAGAAGCCCTCCATCCGCCGCCCGTATCCGCCCTTCACCACCTCGACGCTGCAGCAGGAGGCCAACCGCAAGCTGCGCCTCTCCTCGCGCGACACCATGCGCATCGCGCAGCGGCTGTACGAGGAGGGGTTCATCACCTACATGCGCACCGACTCGGTCCACCTCTCGGAGCAGGCGATCAAGGCGGCGCGCACCCGCATCCGCGCGCTCTACGGCGAGGAGTACCTGAGCCCCAGCCCGCGCCAGTTCACCACCACGTCGAAGGGCGCGCAGGAGGCGCACGAGGCGATCCGTCCGGCGGGGACGGAGATGCGGACGACGGATTCGACGGGATTGTCGGGGCAGGAGGCGGCGCTCTACGACCTGATCTGGAAGCGCACCGTGGCCAGCCAGATGGCCGACGCGCGCCAGACGCACCTCACCGCGCTGATCGAGGCGGCCGACGCCGTGTTCCGCGCCTCGGGGAAGCGCATCGACTTCCCCGGCTTCTTCCGCGCCTACGTGGAGGGGTCGGACGATCCCGACGCGGCGCTGGAGGACCGCGAGGAGCCGCTCCCGGCGCTGGCGAAGGGCGATTCCCTCGCGCTGCGCGAGCTCGACGCGCTGCGGCACGAGACGCAGCCGCCGGCGCGCTACACCGAGGCCTCGCTGGTGAAGACGCTGGAGGCGGAGGGGATCGGGCGCCCGTCGACCTACGCGTCGATCATCGGCACCATCATCGACCGCGGCTACGTGGACCGCGTCTCGAACCAGCTCGTCCCCACCTTCACCGCCTTCGCGGTCACCACGCTGCTGGAGCGCCACTTCCCGCACCTGGTGGACACGCGCTTCACCGCGGGGATGGAGGACCGGCTGGACGAGATCGCCGAGGGCGAGGCGGAGTGGCTGCCGTACCTGCGCGGCTTCTTCTCCGGTCCCGAGGGGCTCGGCGACATGGTGCAGCGGGGGCAGGCGGAGATCGACCCGCGCGAGGCCAGCACCGTGCGCCTGGAGGGGCTCCCGGCGCGGGTCCGCATCGGTCGCTTCGGCCCCTTCGTGGAGCGCGAGGAGAACGGCGCCACCGTCACCGCCTCGCTCCCGGACGGGACGGCGCCCGGCGACCTCTCCAGCGAGCAGGTGGACCGGCTGGTGCGCGCGAAGACCGAGGGCCCCGACATCCTCGGCGTCGACCCGGAGACGGGGAAGCCGGTGCTGATGATGGAGGGGCGCTTCGGCCCCTACGTGCAGCTCGGCGAGGCCACGGACGATGTCCCCAAGCCCAAGCGCGCCTCGCTGCCCAAGGGGATGAACCCCAGCGACGTCTCGATCGAGGCGGCGCTGCGCTGGCTCTCGCTCCCGCGCACGCTGGGGACGCACCCCGACGACGGCGCGGAGGTGCGCGCCGGGATCGGACGCTTCGGCCCGTTCGTGGTGCACGGCAACGAATTCCGCTCGCTGGAGAAGACCGACGACGTCTACACGGTGCCGCTGGCCCGTGCGCTGGAGCTGCTGTCGCGCCCCAAGGGCGGGCGCGGCGCGCGCAAGGCGATCGAGCCGCTCCGCACCCTGGGCGCGCACCCGGCGGACGGCGAGCCCGTGACCCTCTGGGAGGGCCGCTACGGCCCCTACGTGAAGCACGGCGACGTGAACGCGTCTCTCCCCAAGGGTGTATCCCCCGACGCCTTCACGGTGGAGCAGGCGGTGCCGCTGCTCGCCGAGCGCGCCCTGACGGCGAAGCCCAAGCGCAAGACGCGCCCCGGCACCCGCCCCGCCGCCGGCTCGAAGGCGACGCGGTCGGCAGGGAAGACCGCCGCAAAGCCGAAGTCGAAGACCGCCGCGAGCGCGAAGAAGGCGACCGCGAAGAAGCCCGCGGCGAAGCCGGCTCCACGGCGGGCGAGGTAGGGGGAAGCAGGCTTCGGTGGGGAAGGGCGGTTGAAACCGCGGCAACAACCACACGAAGTCCGCCTTCGCGGACTACCGACATTGTCGATTCCACGATTCGGCGGCGCGCGACGGGCTCCCGTCAGCCGGAGTTCACGGGCTTCGGCAGCAGGTGGAGCCAGTGGCGTGCCCTGTCCTCGCGGCGACACGGGAGGTGGGAGTCCGCGAAGGCGGACTTCGTGTATTTGTTGCTGCGGATTTATCCGCCCGTCCCATTCGGGCCGAGGAGCAGCGGCGACGCTGAGGATGACATCTTTGGGTTCCGAGAGAGCTGAATAGCATGGCGGAAGTAACGGTCGTAGGCGGCGGGCTGTCGGGGTGCGAGGCGGCGTACCAGCTCGCGGAGCGGGGGCACGACGTCACGCTGTACGAGATGCGGCCGGTGCGCGGCACGCCGGCGCACCAGACCGACCGGCTGGGCGAGATCGTCTGCTCCAACACCTTCAAGAGCGAAGACCCGCAGAACGCGCACGGCCTGCTCAAGCTGGAGATGGACGAGCTGGGCACGGGCGGCTCGCTCCTCCTGGCCTGCGCGCGCGAGAGCCGCATCCCCGGCGGCACCGCGCTCACGGTGGACCGCATCGAGTTCGCGGAGCGGATGACGGCGGCCATCGAGGCCCACCCGCGCATCCGCGTGGTCCGCGAGGAGACGACGGAGCTCCCCGCCGGCCCCGCCATCGTCGCCACCGGCCCGCTCACCTCCGACGCGCTCTCCCGCGCCATCCGCCGCGCGCTGGGCGACGACGAGGGGCTGTCGTTCTTCGACGCCATCGCCCCCGTGGTGAGCGACGAGTCGCTCGACCACGACGTGCTCTTCGCCGCCAACCGCTGGGGGAAGGGCGACA
>DASYJZ010000282.1:0-5771 GCA_035995965.1 Longimicrobium sp.
GTCCGCGGCGGAGGCGGGGCACGAGTTCACCGTGGCCTACCCGGTGGAGACGGTCGACGGGCTCACGCAGCGGGCGCAGGCGCACGGCGTCGCCATCACCCTGGCGCCGGCGCCCGGCCACACCGGCGTGCGCGACGCCGCCAGCACCGTGCTGCTGGTGCTGATGGCGCTCGGCGTCGGCTTCTTCCTCTTCCGCCAGATGCGCGGCGGCCACTCGTCGGAGCTGGGGGAAGACGCGAAGAGCGACACCACCTTCGACGACGTCGCCGGCACCCAGGGCGCGGCCGAGGAGCTGCGCGAGATGGTGGAGTTCCTCAAGCGCCCCGAGGGGTTCGCGGCGCTCGGCGCGCGCATCCCCAAGGGCGCGCTGCTGGTGGGGCCGCCGGGGACGGGGAAGACGCTGCTGGCGCGGGCGGTGGCGGGCGAGGCGGGGGTTCCGTTCTACTCCCTCTCGGGCTCGGAGGTCACCGGGTTCCTGGTGGGGATGGGCGCGCACCGCATCAAGGGGCTGTTCAAGCGGGCGCGGAAGAAGGGCGGCGTGATCTTCATCGACGAGATCGACGCGCTGGGTGGGCACCGCGGCCGCAACCGCTCGCACAACGAGGACGACCGCACGCTCAACCAGCTCCTGGTGGAGATGGACGGCTTCGACCCGCTCTCGGGCGTGGTGGTGATCGCCGCCACCAACCGCCCCGACGACCTGGACGAGGCGCTGCGCCGCCCCGGGCGCTTCGACCGCACCATCACCGTGAGCACCCCCACCTCGCAGGGGCGCGAGGAGATCCTGCGGCTGCACGCCACCCACCGCGGCATTCCCCTGGCCGGCGACGTGGACCTGGGGCGGATGGCGCGCCTCACCCCCGGCGCCAGCGGCGCGGAGCTGGCCAACCTGCTGAACGAGGCCGCCATCGCCGCCGCGCGCGAGCGCGACCGGGTGGTGCGCTGGAGCCACGTGGAGCAGGCGCGCGACCGCATGCTGCTGGGCAAGGAGCGCAAGGGCTTCCGCGCGCTGGACCGCGAGCGCTGCACGGTGGCGTACCACGAGGCGGGGCATGCGCTCGCCGGCGTGGTCTGCGCCCCCGAGGACGGGCTGCACAAGGTCACCATCCAGGCGCGGGGCCAGGCGCTGGGCGTCGCCTTCTTCTCCCCCGAAGACGACCGCTTCCTCTACCGGCGCAACTACCTGGAGGGGGTGATCATGAAGGGGCTGGCCGGCCGCGCCGCCGAGGAGCTGGTGTTCGGCCGCCACGCGGTGACCAGCGGGGCGCAGAGCGACCTGCAGCAGGTGAACGGCGTCGCCCGGAAGATGGTGTTCCAGCTCGGGATGGGCCCCGACACCGGCCTGCTGATCCACGACGGCGAGGCGGGCACCCTCTCGGGCGAGGCGCACGCCGCGATGGACCGCGAGGTGCGCGAGCTGCTGGACCGCCTCTACCGCCAGACGGTGGAGCTGCTCGCCGCCAACCGCGAGCCGCTGGCGGCGCTCGCCGTCGCCCTGCTGGAGCGCGAGACCATCGACGGCGCCGAGGCGGTCGAGATCATGGAGGAGGCCGGCCTCGCCCGCCCCGCCGCGCTGCTCCCCGACGGCGTGGAGGGCGCGGACGCCGGCCTCGCCGAGGTGCGCTGACCGCCCACGCAGGCGAACCGCTCCGTAGAGCGCCGAACCGGAGGTGCGCCGTGGCCCCGATCATCGAGCCGCCCCATCTCTCGCCCGAGGAGAAGCCGCACGGCTGGCAGTACCCGGCCGGCGTGGTGATCATCCTGGCGATGGCGCTGATCACCTGGTATCTCCTCCGCCGGTGACGGGGAAACACTCGCACGCAGGCCCGGACGGCACCCGCCCAGGCCCTTTCTCTTGTGCCGTGCACGCTCCCCGCGCACGTTGAACGGCATCGTCTCGCCCCGAAACTCCCCCCTCGTCCCCCTCCTCACGATGAAACGCCGCCTCCTGCTGGCTATCGTCCTTCCCTTTGCAGCGAGCGCCTGCGCGAATTCCGGCGTGATGGTCGGCGGCCCGGGGGTGCAGGTCGGCATCCCGATGCGCCGCACGGCCGCGTTCGGCGACACCGTGGCCGACCGGCTCTTCTTCGGGCGGACGATTCCGGGCGGAGGGAGCGTTTCGGACGATGAATGGTCGGCGTTCCTGCGCGACGTGGTGACGCCGCGCTTTCCGGCCGGGCTCTCGGTGTGGCGCGCGGATGGGCAGTGGCTCGACTCGCAGGGTACGCTCGAGCACGAGCAGACGATGGTCGTCGAGGTGATCCACGCGGCGTCCGGGGAGGTGGAGGTCAGGCTGCGCGAGATCGCCGACGAGTACAAGCGCCGCTTTCGGCAGGACGCGGTGCTGCGGATCACGACGCCTGCACGGATGCGCCTGTACGACTGACTGCCAGGATGGATCTCACGCGCCGGCGCCGCCGTCGGCACGCGCGAAAGCCAGGGGTGGCGCGGAATCTTGTGTTCCGTCCCCGCTGCATCTATCCTTGAGGCACACGCGGTCCTCCCACCCGCCGCGTGACCGACATCCCGCTGGAACCCATCGACCTCACCCCGCCGGCTCGAATTCGTGCCCGAGCGACCTCCCGCAGTCCCTTCCCCAGGAGCGGTACCCATGAACTACAAGAACATCCCCGCCTACGAAGCCGACTTCCGCGCCAAGGGCGTGGACTCGGACGGCAAGAAGTTCAACCTGGCGCCGGCGAAGGTGACCATCCCGGGGACCGCCGACACCTTCGAGGTCGTGACCGCCAAGCTGGCGAGCGGCGACGAGAGCTTCTTCTACAAGGACACGCCGGCCAAGGAGCGCGTGGTGGTGCACTTCACCGCCGGCTACCTGAAGGGCGACATGGCGGCGCTGTCGAAGAAGGACAACCACGTCTCGGTGCCCTTCGTGGTCGCCCGCGACGGCACCATCTACCAGCTCTTCGCGTCGAAGTACTGGTCGTACCACCTGGGCAAGGGCGCGGCGGGCGGCAACTCGCCGATGAGCCAGAGCGCGGTGGCGATCGAGATGTCGAACGTGGCGTACCTGCGCCCGAAGGACACGAACCTGGTGGACCCCTACGGCGCGCCGTACTGCACCACCGCAGACACCGACGCCTACGTCGCGCTGCCGACGCCGTACCGCGGCTACACGCGCTTCGCCACCTTCACCGACGCGCAGTACAAGAGCCTGATCAACCTGCTGCGCTACATCACCGCCACCTACAAGATCCCCGCGGCCTTCCTTCCCGTGCCGCAGCGCTACGACGTGTATCCGAACGTGGCGCAGTTCAAGGGCATCACCACGCACGTGAACTACCAGCCCGAGAGCTACGGCAAGTGGGACTTCGGCCCCGCGTTCGACTGGACGCGCGTGATCGCCGCCCTGCAGACGGTGCCGGTGCCGGGCATCGCGTCGCCGACCCCCGCGTAGCGTCGAGACCGGCAACAGATCGCCTCACGCAGAGACGCAGAGCCGCGGAGGGAACCACCGGGCCTCTTCGCAACTCTGCGTTCCTGCGTGCGGCGCCTTCACAGGCGTGACGGCACGGGAGATCGCGCTTGCCGCCGCCCGGCGCGCCGCCTAGCTTCGCACGTCCCCCGGCCCGGACCGCACGCGCGGCCGGGCCTCTCGTTCGCCCGCCGAGCGCGCCGTGATCCTCTACGACCTGGTTCGCCCCTTCCTCTTCACCCTCTCCGCCGAGCGGGCGCACCACGTGGGGAGCGGGCTGCTGGACCTGGCGCTCGCGCCGCCTGCCGTCCGCTCGCTGGTCCGCTCCGCCGCCGAGATCCGCGACCCCGCGCTGGAGGTGGAGCGCTTCGGGATCCGCTTCCCCAACCCCGTGGGCCTGGCGGCGGGGTTCGACAAGACGGGAGAGCTCTTCAACGCGCTGGGCGCCCTGGGCTTCGGCTTCGTGGAGATCGGCACCGTCACCGCGCTGGCGCAGCCGGGGAACCCGCGCCCGCGCCTCTTCCGCCTGCCGGACGACCGCGCGCTGCTCAACCGCATGGGCTTCAACAACCCCGGCGCTGAGGCCGTCGCCGAGCGGCTGCGCTCGACCTCGATCGAGCCGGTGCTGGGGATCAACCTGGGGAAGAGCAAGGCGACGCCGCTCGCAGAGGCCGCCGCGGACTACCTGCGCAGCCTGGAGCTGCTGGAGCCGTTCGCGCGCTACGTGGTGGTCAACGTCAGCTCGCCGAACACGCCGGGGCTGCGGCAGCTGCAGGATGCCGCCCCGCTGCGCGAGCTGCTGCGCGCCCTCCGCGCCCGCGCCGCCGAGCTGGCCCGCGCGCGCGGGGGCATCCCCCGCCCCCTCCTGCTCAAGATCGCCCCGGACCTCACCGACCCACAGGTGGAGGAGGCGGCCGCCATCGCCGTCGAGGAGGGCGTCGCGGGAATCGTCGCCACCAACACCACCGTCTCGCGCGCCGGGCTGCGCACGCCCGCCGCGCGCGTGGAGGCGCTGGGCGCGGGCGGGATCAGCGGCGCGCCGCTGCGCATCCGGGCACGCGAGGTGGTCTCCCGCGTATGGACCGCGACCGGCGGGGCGATCCCGATCGTGGGCGTCGGCGGCATCTTCACGGCGGACGACGCGTGGGAGATGGTGCGCGCGGGGGCCTCCCTGGTCCAGCTCTACACGGGCTTCGTCTACCAAGGCCCGCTGGTGGCGCGAGAGATCTGCCTGGGGCTTGGCGCCCGCCTGCGGCGCGAGGGGATGCGCTCGCTGGACGAGGCCGTGGGGAGCGCGCACCGGTGAGGCCGCGGACCCTGCGCTTCCTCGCCGCCTGGGTGGGCGGCGCGCGCGGCGTGCGCGAGGTGGAGACCACCGTGCGCGTCGAAGGCGAGGAGCGCGAAGCCACGCTCTACCTGCCGCCGGGGCGCGGCCCCGCGCCGGGGTGGGTGGTGCTGCACGGGCTCACCGTCCCCGGCCGGCGTCATGCCGGGATGATGCGCTTCGTGCGCTCGCTGGCCGCGTCGGGAGCGGTGGTGCTGGTCCCCGACGTCCCCAGCTGGCGCGCGTTGCGGCTGGACGCGGAGGCCGCGCGCGCCACGGTGCGGGCGGGGGCGGCGCACCTGGAGGGGATGCGCGAGGTGCGGGCGGGCGGCGTGGGCGCGGTGGGCTTCTCCTTTGGAGCCACGCAGGTGCTGATGGCCGCGGCCGACGCGGCCATGCACGGGCGCCTGAACGCGGTCGTGGCGTTCGGGGGATACTGCGACCTGGGACGGATGCTGCGCTGCCTCTTCGCCGGCGAGCACGAGTGGGAGGGGGTGCGCTACACCCTCGACCCCGATCCGTACGGGCGCTGGATCGTGGTCGGCAACTACCTCACCTCCATCCCCGGCTGCGAGGGGATGCACGCCGTCGCGCACGCCGCGCTGGAGCTGGCGACGGAGGCCGGCCGGCGCGGCGAGTGGGCCTGGGGCCCGCACTACGACGCGATGAAGGTGGAGCTGACCCGCGGCTTCACCCCCGACGAGCGGCGGATCTGGGAGATCATCGCCCCGCCCGCGGACGTGCAGCCGGACGCGGAGGCCGCGCGGGAGCTGGCGGCGCGCTTCACCGCGGCGGCGCTGGGGGAGGCGCCGGGGCTGGACCCGCGCCCGCGGCTCGGGAGCGTGCGGGCGCGCGTGGTGCTCAGCCACGGCCGCCAGGACCGCCTGGTCCCCTTCACCGAGACGCTGCGGCTGCTGACGATGGTCCCGCCGCAGGCCGAGGCGACCGCCACCATCACGGGGCTCTTCGCCCACTCCGCCGGCGCGTGGCTCCACCCGGTGCACTGGCTCCGCG
>DASYJZ010000283.1:0-6130 GCA_035995965.1 Longimicrobium sp.
GTCGTAGTGCACGGCCGGGGTGATCCGCCTGGTCATCCGGTTCAGCGCGTCGTACTCCATCCGGATCACCAGCCGTTGCCCGGTCAACGGGTCGGCGCGGCGGGTGTGTACCTCGCGCACGTTGCCGGCGGGGTCGTAGACGGTGCTGTCCACCGGGTTGTCGGTGAGCACCGAAGGCGTGGCGTCGGGCGCCACCTCGGCCACCCGGCGCCCGGCCGGGTCGTAGCGGTAGCGGGTGGTGATGTTCTCGGTGGTGCCCGCGATGCGGGTGATGGCCAGCGGGAGCCCCCCCGGGTCGACCTGGGTGTCGGTGGTCACCCGCTGCTCGGGCGCGCCGTTCAGGGCCGGCCCGATGCTTTCGGTGTGGGCCACGCGGTCCATCACGTCGTACACCGAACTGTCCACCTGGAAGAGCGTCTGCGCCTGGTTCACCGGCGCGCGCACGCTGGTCACCCGCCCCAGCAGGTCGGCCGTGAAGATGGTGCGGAATCCGAGCGGCGAGGTGACCCCTGCCAGGTTCCCGCGCGCGTCGTAGTCGTAGCGCTCGACGCCCGGCGCCGCCTGCCCCGCCGTCTGCGGGTAGGTGACCGAGATCGGGAGCCCGGCGGCGGCGCTGCCGTCGGCCGGCCGGTAGCCGAAGGACACGCGCCGCGCGGGGTCCGTCCCCGGCTGCTGCCAGATCCGGTTCCCGGTGGCGTTGTCGTAGTCCATCAGGGTCACCTCACCCTCGGGCGCGGTGACCTGGGTGGCGAAGTCCGGCCAGTAGGCGTTGCCGTAGGCGTAGCGGGTGGTGGCGTTGCGCCCGTCGCCGAGCGGGTTCACCACCGTGGTGGAGTCGGGGTTGCCGCGCGCGTTGTACCAGCCCCGCGAGACGAGCCCGTTGGGGGCCCGGGTCTCGGTGACCAGCGCGGGGAGGCGCCAGTCGTCGCGGCGGAGACGGCTCACGTTGCCGAGCGCGTCCTGCACCAGCCAGGGCCCGCCCCAGCGGTCGACCCAGAGCCGGGTCTGGTCCAGCGAGTCGGTGCGCGGCCCGTCCATCAGCGTGTACGCCTGCTCGACCGCCACGGGCGAGCCCACGCCTTCGCTTCCCGCGAAGCCGCGGCTCTCCTGCGCCGTGAAGGAGGTGACGATGTCGGCCGCCGTGCCGCCCATGGCAACGCGCGCGGAGGCCAGCTTCCCGCCCGCGTCCCAGCCGAACTCCACCCGCGTGCCGCGCTGGTCGGTGCGCCCTGCGATGCGCCCCGCGGCGTCGTAGTCGAAGCTCACCGTGGCCTGGTCGGGGTCGCGGAAGCCGCCCACGCGCATGGCGTCGCCGGGCGCGTCGAGGACCGTGACCGTGCGCGCCGGCTGGTCGTTCAGGTCGGGCGCGATAATGCTGGCCAGGCGCCCTGCGGCGTTGTAGGCGAAGCGGTAGCGAACCTTGCCCGCGTAGTAGCCGGGCCCCACCGGCACCCACACGGCGTCCAGGCGGCCCTGGGCGTCGTAGGTGAAGAGGGTGTGCTGGTCCAGCCGGTTGACGGTGGCGATATGGCGGCCGAACGCGTCGAAGTAGACGCGCGCTCCCCCGGAAAGGCGGCGCTCGTAGCGGGCGCCCGGGTAGTCGGCGTCGGTGACCGCCCGGATGGTGTCGGGGCGGTCCACCACCGGTGCCACGAAGGCGGCGGCGGTCCCCCCGACCCGCCGGTACACCCGGGCGCTCCCGTCGCCGCCCACCCAGAACAGCTTCACGTCGGACACCACCACCACCCGCTCCAGCCCGGCGAGCCACCACCCCGCGCCGAAGGCGCTGCCGCGCCGGTTGACCACCCCCGCATCGCCCACCACCTGCGCGGTGCGGGTGGTTCCGCCGGAGGTGAAGGTGACCACGACCCGGTAGAAGTAGGATCCCGTGGCGTCGCCGTTCGCGTCGGACGCGCGCAGGGCGATGCGCCGCACCTGCCCCGGCGTCCACGCGGCGAGCTCGGCGCCCTGCCAGCTGCGGCGCGCGCGCTCCACCTCCGCGCCGCCGGGGGGCGTCACGTACAGCACCGCGTCGATGCGGTCGAGCGTGCCCATGTCCACCGGCGGCTTGACCCGGGCGGCCACCAGGGGAAACGGGGCCGCCTGGTGCTGGCTGTTGTAGATGAGCGTGGGTGCACGCACCCGGTTCAGGGCGCGCACCGAGGGAAGTGGGTGCGCCAGCCGCAGGTCGCCGCACTCGTAGGCCGCCCCGCCGCCCGCCGCCACCGTCAGGCACAGGCTGCGCTCGGTGGTGGCGGCGCCGGCCCTGGGCTCCACCATCACCTCCGCCCGGGGATCCCAGGCCGTCACCGGGCGGCCGGGCACGGCCAGCTCTCCGAAGCGGTCGAGGTATTCCTGGCTGGCGGTCATGCTCGAGACCGCCGCCGGCCAGCCGTTCGCCGCGGCATACGTGGCCCAGAAGTCGACCCCGCCCGGATCGGCCTCGCGCGCCAGCAGGTGGCGGTACAGGAAGGCCGCCGCCGTGCGGGAGTCGTACGGCGTGATGAACCGGTCGCGGTACTCGGTGGTGGAGGCGAAGGTCACGACCAGCTGCCGGACGGTCGTCCCCGCGTCGAGTTGGGCGCGCCAGCCGGGCACCTCGGCCGCGGAGGGCTCGCGCTCCAGGACCTGCCGGAAGAGCCCGCGCACCACGTCGTCGCGGGTAGGCGCCTCGGCGGCTTCGGGCGGGATGGGGAGCGACTGGGCGGCCGCGCCGGCGCCGCGGCACAGCGCCAGGACAAGGGCCAGCCGCGGCAGCGCCCTGCCCGGGATCTGGAGTCTCATGGTCGGACCGCCTCGGGGTCGTTCTCGATGGGGAAGCCGTCGATCACGTACAGCGGCTCGCTGTTCCCCGTGATCGACGAGGTGCCGCGCACGCGGATGGAGATCCCGCCCCCGGGGGTGTTCGAGGCGGCGGACACCTGCACGCCCGCCGCGGCACCCTGCAGCACCTGGTCGAGAGAGGTGACGGGTGTGCGCTGCAGCAGCTCGGTGTTGACGGAAGACACCGCGCCGGTAACGTCGCGCCGGCGCAGCGTCCCGTAGCCGACCGCCACCACGCCCTGCGGTTGCACGCTGCTGGCGCGCACGCGGATGGTGACCTCGGCCGTCTGCCCCGCGGCCACGGTCACACCGGCCGTTCCCGCGTACCCCGGGCGGCTGGCGCTGACGGTACGCGCGCCGGTGGGCACGCCGGGGATGGAGAAGCGCCCCGAGGCGTCGGTCACCGCGCGGCGGGTGGCGCCGCTGATGGTGACGACCACGTCGGTAAGCGGCGCCCGGTCTGGTCGTCCAGCGCGGTGCCCGCCACCGTGCCGGTGCCGCCCTGGGCGCGCGCGCCCGCCAGCGGGCAGAGCAGCGCGGCGCAGAGGGCGAGGACTCGTCTCCATCTCATCGCGGACTCTCCGGGAAGGGAAGGATGGCTCGCTCGCGGAGCGGGTGGTGCCGTTCCGCCGCGCAGCCGGGCGGGTACGACTAGTTTGTTGTGATCCGAGGGGGAGGGCCGACCTCGCGCTCCTCGTCGATCTTGTAGCGCCGCTTCACGCCGACGATGAAGAGCAGCAGCCCGGCCGCGCCGAGCAGCAGCCCGGCGTTCTGCATCGTCTTCTTCTGCTTCCCGCGCCGCGCCTCCCGCTCGTCCACCATCCCCCCGCTCCTGTTGTAGAGTTTTTCACGTTACGCGAGCACACGTGAAGCCGCTACCCTGCTTTGTCTCTCACAGGGGTCACAGGGGTCACGGAGGAACATCCCCTGTGTCCTCCGTGACCCCTGTGATAGACATCTGTTTGCAGCTACCCGCGCGGCACCGCGGTGAATGCGGGCACGGCGATGCGGCGCGTGCTGTCGTCCGCGGCGTCGCCGTCGCCCAGCAGGTTGCCCCTGGCGACGAGCTGCGCGGCGAGCACCGTCTGGATCACGCCGATGATGTTGCCCGCGGTGGCGTCCGCCGCCCCGCCGCCGTCCGCGCCGGCGCCGCTGATGGTGATCAGGCGCGCCTTCGACAGCGCGTCGGCGATGGACGGGGCGATCTCCGGCAGCATCTCGAGCTGCTTGTAGCGGAAGTACGCCTCGCCGCCCTGCTGGATCGCCTCGTTCACCTTGCGGATGCTCTCCGCCGTGGCCGTGGCCACGGTGGTGATCCGGATCGCCTCGGCCTGCGCCGACGCCTGGGCCTCGATGCGCACCTTCTCGGCGTCGGCGCGCGCCTGCGCGAGCTGCGTGGCCTCGAGCTCGGCCACGCGCTGCAGCCCGAGCGCCTCCTGCTTCTTCGCCTCGGCCTGCGCGATCAGCGCGGCGTTCGAGGCGCGCGTCTGCTCCAGCTCGCGCTGCTTGTCGCTGATGTTGCGCTCGGCCTCCAGCGCCGCGTCCTTGGCGCGCCGGGCCTGCTGCGCCGCCACGATGTCGGAGTTGGCCTGCGCCTCGGCCGCGCTCTGGCGGCGGCGCGCCTCGGCCACCTCGCTCTGCACCACCTTGATGTTCAGCGAGTTGAAGCCCAGCCCCAGGTCGGTGAGCTCGCGGCTGCACGCCTTGCGGATGATGATGGCGAGCGGGTCGTCGTCCTCCTCGATCGGGCCGCCGGACCCCTGCGAGGGCACCAGCGCCGTGGCGTGCTCGTCGCGCGGCGCCAGCGCCGTCTGCGCGCCGGGGAGGACGCGCGGCGCCGTCTTGGCGGAGAAGAGCTGGTCGTGCGTGAGCAGGTTGATGGCACGGCGGCCCGACGACGAGAGCAGGTCGATCAGGATGTTGATCTGCTCTTCCTGCGGCTTGGGGAAGAAACGGTTGGCCGCCGTCTTGATCATCGCGTCGCTGTCGCCCACCGAGACGATGGCGCTGGCCAGCACGCGCACCTTGATGGGGTTGGGCACGCCGTTGTCGTCCAGGTCGGCTGTCTGGTCGGTGATGTCCAGGTCGACGTTGATGGCCTTGCTGGAGATGGTGGTGCCGGTGGTGAAGAGCGGCACCTCCTTGCTCTTGCCGGGTCCGCGGTAGATGTAGGTGCGCCCGGTGAGCCAGCTCACCAGCCGGATGGTACCCGCGTCCACGTTGCGCAGGAAGGCCGAGACCGTCATCGGGATCAGCACGAAGACGGCGAGCAGTACGATGAGGGCCGTCCAGATCAGGCTCTGGTCCATCGAGTCCTCCAGGGTGGGCGGCGCGCCTAGGCGCCGCGGATGAACCCCGCCGAGGCGACGGGGAGTGAAACCGTGCAGCAGTTGCGGACCGCGTCCACTTCTTCGACGATCAGCGTGTCGCCGGTGTGCACGCGCACGCCGGTGGCGCGGTCGGCGGGGGAGAGGCGCGCCAGCACCTGCACCACCTCGCCATTCAGCTCGATCTTCACCAGCCCCTCGCCGTCGCGGTTGAAGCCGGTGACGGCGGTGGCCACGTCGGTCACGGCGCTCTCCAGGGTGAACGCCGGCTCCGAGCCGAAGCGGAAGAAGAAGTTCCACACCGGCCGCACCGCCAGCAGCTCGAAGGCGAACCCGCCCGCCACCGCCGCGGCGGCGAGCAGCGGCCCGCCGAGGACGCCGCCCAGCAGCAGCCCGGCCGCCCCGAGCCCCACCATGATGCTGAAGAGCACGCGCGGCGAGAGGAAGGAGAGAAACCAGCTCCCCATCGCCCGGTCGCCGCCGTGCTCGCCGTGGTGGCCCTGGTCGCCGTGATGCCCGTGGCCGTGGCTGCCGTGCGCGGCACCGGCGTGCCCCGGGCCGTGCGAGACCCCGTGCCCGCCGGCGTCCACGTGCCCGGCGTGTCCGTGGCCCGCCGCCAGGTGCCCGCCTGCGCCGTGCACGTTCACGTCGCCGTGGTGGCCGCCGGCATGGAGGTGTCCGCCGCCGTGCCCCTGCGAATGGCCGCCGCCGTGGCCGGCCACGCCGCTCACGGCCATGATCAGCAGCCCGGCGAAGCCCAGCAGGAGCGAGAACAGGTAGAGGTGCATGGACCGTTGCGTGTCGGCCGGCAGGGTCGCCGGGCGGAGTGGACTACGAGGGAAGGGTGGGAATGGTTGCGAAGAGGCTCACGCTGGGGGTGACGTGTCGTAGCCGTAAATATATGCGACAGAACCGGGTGCGCTACGGGGCCGGGTCGCAGGGGGACGAAAATCGCGTCGCCCGGCGCGGGGAGCTACGCC
>DASYJZ010000284.1:0-7521 GCA_035995965.1 Longimicrobium sp.
AAGCAGAGATTTTAGCACCTCCGATTGGGCTGGCAAGTCCGGCGGCCCGTACGCGCGCGTCCGATCCCTGGTTTCGTCGACCGGCACGGGAAAAGATTGGCTCACGCAGAGCCGCGGAGCCGCAGAGGGAGCCACGGCGGCTCCTCCGCGGCTCTGCGTGGAGATGCGGTTGAGAAAGCCAGGAGGGAAGCTTGACTTCGGGTAGGTGTGCTAATAATCTAGCAACGTGCTAGATATCTAGCATGCGTTCAAACCTTTCGCGCGGAGCGGGAATCCAAGCTCCGTGACGAACGGACGCCGACCGTCGCCTCCCTCCCGACTCCCCACGCCGGCTGATGCCCATGCAGACCCTTCGCCGCCCCGCCGCGGCCCTCGCCGCCCTGCTGGCGGCCGCGGGCCCCGCGGCTGCGCAGACAACGCCATCCACCCCGTCCCCGCAGGCCGCGGCGCACACCGCGGCCACCGCGCCGCGCGTGCAGGCGGTGGAGCGCACCTCGCCCCTGGTGGTGGACGGGCGACTGGACGAGGCGGTGTGGCAGAGCGCGCCGGCCGCGACCGGCTTCACCCAGCAGGACCCGCACGAGGGGCAGCCGGCCTCGCAGCGCACCGAGATCCGCATCGCCTACGACGCCGACGCGCTCTACATCGGCGCGCGGATGCTGGACTCGCTGGGCGCGCGCGGCGTGCACGCGCAGCTCTCGCGGCGCGACCAGAGCTCCGGCGGCGACTACGTGCAGCTCGTCTTCGACACCTACCACGACCACACCGGCCGCACCGTGTTCACCATCAACCCCGCCGGGGTGAAGAGCGACGCCGGGCAGGCCTCGCCGTACGCCGACCCCTCGTGGGACCCGGTGTACACCGCCGAGGCGCGGGTGGACTCAGCCGGATGGACGGCGGAGCTCCGCATCCCCTTCAGCCAGCTCCGCTTCCCCCGCGACAGCGTGCAGACCTGGGGGATGCAGGTGTGGCGCTACGTGGAGCGGCTGAACGAGGTGTCGATGTGGAGCTTCTGGGGGAAGCAGGAGAACGGCGGCCCCAGCCGCTTCGGCCACGTGGAGGGCTTGCGCGCGCCCAGGAACCGCGGCCGCGTGGAGCTCCTCCCCTACGCGCTGAGCCGCGCCCGCTACGTGCGCCCCGACCAGCCGGGGAGCCCCTTCCAGGCCGACCACCAGTACGACATGCGGGTGGGCGGCGACCTCAAGTACCAGCTCAGCTCCACCCTCACGCTGGACGCCACCATCAACCCCGACTTCGGGCAGGTGGAGGTGGACCCGGCGTCGGTGAACCTCTCCGCCTTCGAGACCTTCTACTCCGAGAAGCGCCCCTTCTTCGTGGAGGGGAGCGGGCTCTTCGGCTTCGGCGACTTCTGGTGCATCAACTGCTCGAACGTGGAGTCGATGACGCTCTTCTACTCGCGCCGCATCGGCCGCGCGCCGCAGGGCTCGGTCACGCGCGGCGACGCGGAGTTCGTGCAGCGGCCGGAGAACAGCACCATCCTGGGCGCGGCCAAGGTCACCGGGCGCACCCGCGGCGGGCTGCAGGTGGGGCTGCTCGACGCAGTGACCCGCTCCGAGCGCGCGCAGGTGCAGGACACGGCGGGCGGGCGCTTCACCGAGCAGGTGGAGCCGGCCAGCAACTACTTCGTGGGGCGGGTGAAGAAGAACTACCGCGGCGGCAACGCCACCATCGGCGGGATGGCCACCTCGGTGATGCGCTGGTTCGACGGCGGCAACCCGGCGCTGCGGCAGCGCCTCCCCGGCCACGCCGAGGCCGCGGGGGTGGACTGGGAGATGTGGTGGAAGAACCGCACCTACCACCTGCTGGGCAACTTCGCCGTCTCCGACGTGGCGGGCGACTCGCTGGCGATCCGGCGGCTGCAGCTCTCGTCGGCGCGCTACTTCCAGCGGCCGGACCGCACCAGCGGCGGCAACGCCATCTTCTCCGACCTGCTGGATCCGTCGGCCACGGCGCTGCGCGGCTACGGCGGCTACCTGCGCATGGCCAAGGACGCGGGCGGCTGGGAGTGGGAGACCGCCGTCAACTACCGCAGCCCCGGCTTCGAGGTGAACGACGCCGCCTTCCTGAACCGCGCCGACTTCATCTGGACGCTGGCCAACGTGATGCGGAGCTGGACGAAGCCCACGAGCTGGTACCGCGACTGGATCGCCATTGTCGGCGGCCAGTCGCAGTACAACTTCGACGGCGACCGCACCGCGGGGCAGCTCCACGCCTTCACCGGTGGGCAGCTCGCCAACTACTGGAACCTGGCCTTCTACACGGAACTCTACCCCGAGGTGAGTGACGACCGGCTCACCCGGGGCGGCCCGGTGGCGCGCCAGCCGAGCGGGTATCTGCTCCACGCGCGGATGAACACCGACCAGCGGCGGAAGCTGTGGTTCTCCACCCGCCACAACTACATCACCGACGCGCTGGGCGGGTGGTACTACGGCACCAACGCCTCGGTGTCGGTGCGGCCCGCGTCCAACGTGCAGCTCTCGCTGGGGCCGTCGTACAGCCACGAGCTCAACCGGCTGCAGTTCGTGCTGCGGCGCGACGACGCCACGGCGACCAGCTTCATGGGGCAGCGCGCGCTGCTGGCGGACCTGGCGCAGAACACCCTGTCGATGGACACGCGGCTGAATTGGACCTTCACGCCCACGCTCAGCCTGCAGCTCTTCGCGCAGCCATTCGTGTTCGCCGGGCACTACTCGCGCTTCAAGGAGCTCACCGCGCCGCGCACGACGGACACGAAGGTGTACGGCCAGGACTTCGGCACGATCTGCTTCGACGCGGGCGCGAACCGCTACACGGCGGACCCGAACGGCACCTGCGGCACGGCGGGGCAGTCGGCGCAGGCGATCTCGTTCGGCAACCCCGACCTCAACTTCCGCTCGCTGCGCGGCAACGCGGTGCTGCGCTGGGAGTACCGGCCTGGATCGACCCTCTTCCTGGTGTGGCAGCAGCAGCGCTCCGGCGCCGAGAGCTTCGGCGACTTCGAGTTCTCTCGCGACGCCAACGCCATCTTCCGCCAGCGGCCGGACAACATCTTCGTGGTCAAGGCGAGCTACTGGATCGGGCGATAGACGACTGCTGAACGGAATGGGCTCACCCAGAGGACCAGAGGAAGAAACACTTCTCTGGTCCTCTGGGTGGGGGATACCGATCCCCACGATCAACTGTGCATTCGTGCACGACCCCAACGACGTCATCCTGAGGCCGACCTCGTCTCATCCTTCTATCCGGCAAAGACTTGGCAGGCCGAAGGATCTATAGCCGGCCCATCGATACACTCCAGGAACGCACAGCCAATCGCGGAATCCGGTATGAGACCTTCCTTTTCGGTGTGCTGATACAACCCTGGCACGTCGCGGCGGTCACATCACCACGGCCGTGCTGGCGCTCAGGGCGGGCTCCACGGTGAAGTTGATCGTCTGCCCGGGATGGACGATCAGCGGGTCGGAGCTGGCGACCCCGCCGGCCCCGACCGGGTCCGCGATCACCCGCACGCCGGTGGGAGAGATGAAGGCGGCAGGGACCCAGAAGGTCCTGCTCTGCGCCACCGGCACCATCCCGATGTGGTGGGGGACTCCCCCCTCGGCGACGACCATCACCTCCACGTCGGCGGGGTAGTTGTTCCGCACCACCAGCTGCACCGCGTTCGCGGGGTTCGGACCCCCCCCGCCCTGCGTGCACGCCGCCAGCAGGAAGAGCAGCATCCCCGCACCCCATCCGCGCCGTACCCTCATGATGTCCTCCCGTGTCGAGGGGCGATCCGGTCCGCGCGGCAGCATCGCGGCGCGGGCATGCGACCCCGGAGCGCACCTGCAATTGAACACCCCGCGCGGGCGCACCTTCGGCCCGACGTGACCGCCTGCTCCACCCCGCGCCGAAAGCCTCCGCGATCGCCGGCGGCGGAAGCGGTACTGGCGCGCCACTCCGCCGCTGACGCAGGCGCGGCGGGGCACCACAGCGAACGTTTTTCTTGTGAATCGTCCTTTCGGGGGACTACCGTTGAGCGGGAACGACGGACAACCCAGAGGCAAGGGACCATGAGCGACGACACGCATCGCCGGATCGACCTGAAGGGCGCCACGGTGCACGGCACCGGCGAGCCCGGAGCGGGGCGGGGGGACGGCTACGACGCGGACGTGGTGGTGGTCGGCGCGGGGTACGGCGGGATGGTGGCCGCGTACCGGCTCTGGCAGGCGGGCTACCGGGTGAAGGTGGTCGACGCGATGGACCGCGTGGGCGGGCGCTCGTGGTCCACCACGCTCTCCGACGGCAGCTTCGTCGACATCGGCGCGGGGTGGACGGGCTCCACCGAGCACCTGGTGCTGGAGCTGGTCGACGAGCTGGGGCTCGAGACCTACCTGCAGTACGGCCTGGGCGAGGACGAGGGGCAGAACCTCTTCGTGGCCGCCGACGGCACCCTGCGCCGGTACGACGGCCTGGACTTCCCCGTGGGTGACGAGGCGCAGGTCGAGCTGGCTGCCGCGATCGCCGCCATCGACCTGATGGCCGAGACGGTGCCGGTGGACACACCCTGGACGGCGGCGCAGGCCGGGGAGTGGGACGCGATCTCCGCGGGCGTGTGGCTGCGCGAGAACGTGAAGGACGCCGAGGCGGCCGCGGTGGTGCGAGCGAACCTCACCACCATCTTCGGGCTGGACCCGCACGCGGTGTCGTTCCTCTACCTGCTCTGGGACTCGCACATGGCGGGCGGGGTGGAGAAGTTCGGGCCGGGCGAGGGCGGCTCGGTGCAGTTCCGCATCGACGGCGGCACGCAGGGGATCCCGCTGGGGATCGCGCGGCGGATGGGGCAGGACGCGTTCGTGCTCGGCTCGCCGGTGACGGAGATCCGCCAGGACGACGGCGGCGTGACGGTGGTCTCCGAGCGCGCCACGCTGCGCTGCGCCCGTGCGATCGTGGCGATCCCCACCTGCCTCACGGGCTTCATCCGCTACCGGCCCCCGCTCCCGCCGGACCGCGCCCAGCTCATCCAGCGCGTGCCGCAGGGCTCGGCGATGAAGATCCACCTGGTCTACGACCGCGCCTTCTGGCGAGACGACGGGCTCACCGGCAACACCTTCTGCATCGACGACTCGATCGTGGCGCAAACGCTGGACGCGGGCGGGCCAGCGGGCGTAGACGAGCCGGGGATCCTGAGCTGCTTCCTGGACGACGACGGCGCGCGCGACCTGGGGCGGCTTACCCGGGAGGAGCGGCAGGCGCTCATCCTGCAGGACCTGGTGCCCCGCTTCGGGCCGGAGATCCTCGAGCTTTCATCGACCATCACCCCGAACTACGTGGAGTTCACCTCGCAGGACGAGGAGTGGATCCGCGGCGACTACGCCAGCACGCCGGGGCCGCGGGTGCTCACCGCCTCCGGCTTCGGCCCCGCGATCCGGGCGCCGGTCGGCCGCATCCACTGGGCGGGCGTGGACACCGCCACGGTCTGGTACCAGTCCATCGAGGGCGCCGCGCAGTCGGGCCAGCGGGCCGCGCTCGAGGTGGTCGCGGCCGGCCTCCCCGCTCCCGCGGGCGCCCCGGAGGCCGCATCGGCGCCGGTGCAGGGCGCGACGGCCTGAGCGCGGGGCGGGAACGATCGGCGTCGGGTCCTCGCCCGTGGCGGTCCGGTGCCGGCGTGGGTAACATCCCTCCGCCGGCGACGTATGCCAGGCGTGGACCATCTTCAGAGAGATTGCCCCGATGCTCCGCCGTACGAGTGTTACCCTGACCCGCCGGCTGATCGTGGCGGCCACGGCCGGTCTGGCCGCCGCGTGCGCCCCGGCCGCGGCGGCGGGTCCCGTGCCGGCGCCGTCGGCCGCGGACGCCTCGACGGGTCCCCGCGGCGGGCGCGTCTACCTGCTGAGCGAGGTGGACGTGCGGCCCGAGCTCCAGAACCGCCGGGAAGTGCCGCAGCTCATCCGTGCCAACTACCCGTCGCTCCTGCGCGATGCGGGCATCGAGGGCACGGTAGTCGCGCGCTGGGTGCTCGGCGTGGACGGCCGTCCCGAGCGCTCGTCCATCCGGGTGGTGAGCGCCACGCATCCCGACTTCGCCTTCGGCGGGGAGCAGGTCGCCGCGAGGATGCGCTTCTCGCCGGCGCAGGTGAACGGCAAGGCCGTGCGGGTCGAGGTGACGCTGCCGATCTCCTTCACGGTGCACTGAGTCCCCACCCGCTCCACGCCGCCGGACGTGCGTGCGTTCAGGCTGCCACGGACCGAGACGCCCGGGAGGGCGCATGCTTCTGATCCGCGACGTGTTCCGCTGCAAGCCAGGGAAGTCCGCCGAGCTCGCCCGCCGCCTGCAGCAGACGATCCCCTCGACGGAGGCGGAGGACGGCTTCCGCAACTCGCGCGTGCTGCTGGACTACGTCGGCGCGTACTGGACGGTGGTGCTGGAAGGGGAGGTCGAGGAGCTCTCGCACTTCGAGCACCACATGCGCGGCTACGCCTCCCGCCCGGAGGTGCAGGAGGCGATGCGCGGCTACACCGACCTGGTCGAAGGGGGCTACCGCGAAATCTTTCGCATCCTCCCGCCCTGACCCGGCGATGGCGCTAGCGTGCGGAGACGCCCCAGAGGTGTCATCCTTCTATGGGCCCGGAAGTCAAGCTCCGTGGCGTTCCAGGGGTAGCCTCTCCCGAGGGCGCCGAAAACGGGCGTCCCGCAGTCCTTCTGCGCTTCCCCTGGCACTGGCCGCCTTACTCTGTTGTGTGGGCCCGCGTGTGGGTGCCCATCAGCCACCTTCTATCCGTGCCGGCTCGGAGCCGATCACCAGATGCCGTATTCGCGTATGAGCGTCGGCTTCAGGCGCTTGCGCGAGACTCCCCTCTGAGGGTCGGTGCGCGCGTTCCGCACCCAGGATGACATCGGGTCTCGCACCAGCGTCGCGGGGTCGCTATGTCGTGGCCGCGCTCGGGCTCAGGCCTTCAGCGCCGCGCCGGCGGGGAGCTCGTCATGCTCGGCGTACTTCCAGAGCGCGACCAGGAGCTTGCGCGCCAGCGCGACGATTCCCTTGCGCCGCAGCGCCGATCCACCGTGGCCGAACTTGCGCTGGTACCAGTGCGAGAGCTCGCTCTGCGGCTGGAACTGCAGCCACCCCCAGGCGATCTCGACCGCCACCGCGCGCACGTGCCGGTTGCCGGCCTTGCTGATCCCGAGCTCATGCTTCATCTCCCCGCTCTGGTACGGTGCCGGGGTGAGACCGGAGATCGCCCCCACCTGCCGGACTGTCTTCAGCTGGCGCCAGGCGAAAAGCTCCATCACGTAGATCCACGCCGACTCCACCCCGATCCCCCGCAGTTTCATCAGCTTGCGGATGAGCGCGAACGCGCGGCCTCCGCAATGCCTCAACGCGTGCTTGCGCTTGCGGTCCAGGACCCGGGTCTGTGCGTCGATCGACGCCACCCGCTCGCACTCACGTTTCACCCGCTCGGCGAGCTCCTGCGGCAGCGGCTCGCCGTTCCACATCCGAAGACGGTCGATGTCCGCCGGCAGCACGGCGCGAGGCCCGCC